>JAUMTV010000241.1 GCA_030531025.1 Turicibacter sp. | reverse complement strand
ATAGTCTGTCTTAGTATTAAAGCGGCTTTACATCCAAGCCTGTTATAAAATTGTAAAATACTTTTCTGTTTCTATAAAGAAAGAAATATTGTAGATAAATATCTTGAATTTGCAAAGGCTACTAGGTATTCGAAATACATGGAAATAAAGTATTATGCTAGGCAAGGTGAGTGTGAAAAGGTCGAAACTTACTTAAATCCATTTCTTTCTTGTTAAGACCCTTTAACAAAAACTTAACAGAATCGTATGTAGGAGTATGATAAAATAAACATAATCAGATGTTTTTGGAGGTGTCATTCGATGAGTAAAAAAGTGTTAATCGTTGAAGATGAAATTTCGATTCAACGTATTTTACAATATGATTTAATGCAATCAGGTTTTTCAGTCGATCTTGCCTCAGATGGGGAAGAAGGATTACAAAAAGCACTTACCAACCAATACGATGTGATGTTATTAGATGTCATGTTACCAAAACGTGATGGTTTTTCAGTTTGTAAAGAACTCCGAAATCATGGGAATTCAACTTATATTGTTATCTTATCCGCGCGTGATGATGAATTAGATCGTGTGCTTGGTTTGGACGTTGGAGCTGATGATTATATGACCAAACCATTTTCATCCCGAGAGATTGTTTCGAAAGTGAAGGCTATTATTAGACGAAAAGAAGTGTTATCTGCGGGAAAAAGTAAATCTTATTTAAGTTATCAACGCATTAAGTTAGATAGTAGCCGTTTTGAAGTACTAATTGATGATAAAGTCGTTGATTTTACGCTTAAAGAATATGAATTATTAGAATTTTTAATCCAACATAAAGGACAGGCCCTTTCTCGAGATGTCTTATTGGATCGATTATGGGGATTTGAATATGATGGCGATACAAGAATTGTAGATGTCCACATTTTTAAAATTCGCGATAAATTAAAGCCGTATGGAATCAAAATTAAAACGATTCGTGGGGTAGGATATATGTTAGAGGATGAAACTCATGATTGATAGTCGTCATGAACTTTTATATTTCTATATTTTATGCACATTCTTATTATTACCTAATCTATACAGCCCAAATAATAGTGAAGTAACAATTTTATTTTTAATTATTTTTCTGATTTTAATGATTGCGCAGTATAAACGTGCGATGACTTACTTAAAACAGTTAAAACGATATGATGAAGTGGCTGCTAATATTCAAGAACATAGAAATTGGAATAGTATTGCACCGCTTGTTATTGAGCAACAAGAAGTTCTTGGGATTCAATACAATAAATTAATGCGATTTATTCAAAAACAAGAATTTAGAAATCGTCGTAATATGCAGATCATTAGTATTATTACAAATAGTATTCAAGATCCTATGGTTATCTTAAATATCAATGGTGAACTAGAATATGCAAATAACCGTTTTAAAGAATGGGTTAATATGTCTGCACTTAAGACAGTTTCGTTTCAAGATGTTAAAAATGAGCCATTACGAAAAATTTTAGAAGATGCATTAATTTGTGAGACAACACGAAAAAAGCAGTTAGAAATTAATCAAAAATACTATATTTCTACAGCGCATCCGATTTTTAACGCGCGTGATGATTTTAATGGAGCGGTTATTATATTTCATGACATCACTGATATCAAAAAATATGAAAGTTTACAAAAAGAATTTTTTGGTAATGTATCACATGAACTTAAAACACCCATTAGTGCAATTAAAGGATGTACTGAAATCCTACTGAATGGTGCTAAAAATGATCCACAGGCTTGTGATGAATTCTTAAATATTATTCAAGATGAGAATAATCGCATGGAGCAGTTGGTTAAAGATTTACTGTTAATTAATCGTTATGAACATGATCAAATCAAGCATAACACCGATCGCGTTTGTTTAAATGAGTTGTTGACAGATTGTATTGTTCAAACATTAAATATCGCTAATTTAAAACATCAAAAAATTATGCTTGAAGCAGTAGAGGATTATTGTATTGAGGGAGATTACATTAAACTACAACATTGTTTTCTAAATTTATTAACAAATGCAATTCACTACTCAGGTGAGCAAACAACCATCACGGTAAAAATCAAGCAGCGTACTTCAAATATTGAAGTTCAAGTTATTGATCAAGGAATTGGAATTCCCGCTGCAGATATTCCACATATTTTTGAGCGTTTCTATCGTGTTGATAGAGCAAGATCTCGTCATACAGGTGGGACAGGTCTTGGATTATCTATTGTTGCCTCTATTATTGAGGCCCACGGAGGAAGCATCAAAGTTAAAAGTGAACTTAATAAAGGGAGTAATTTCATCGTTACATTACCACAAGAAAAAAAAGAAGTAAGTTGAATATTGCTTCTTTTTTGTATATATTTGTCATCTATATAAGTCCAGATAAGTTTTTTACATCGTAAAAAACTT
>JAUMTV010000240.1 GCA_030531025.1 Turicibacter sp. | reverse complement strand
GATAAAGAGATAGATATAGAGGTAGATAAAGATATAGAGACAGAAAAAGATAAAAAGAAAAAAAAGAAACCTGCTAACGCAGATTTCACGTCGCTGATTTCTTCTTATACATCTAATGAAAATCTAATTGAAGCTTTAAATGCCTTTGTTGAGATGAGGATTAGCATTAAAGCAAAACCAACAGAACGAGCCATGAAGATGCTTTTAAATAAGCTAGATAAAATGACTCAATCAGATGATGAAAAAATTCTAATCTTAGAAAATTCTATCATGAATAACTGGAAAGACGTTTATGAGCTTAAAAATCAGCAGAGGGGGAGTTTAAATGCGCAGTCTTTCAGAAATAATGGCCAAGGAATCCAAAAAGATTCAATGGGATTCGAAATGGTCTGAGGAAGAGTTAGCAGCTGTTGAGGGTATGACACCTATGCAAGAAGTTTGCTACTGGCAAAATCAAAAACAAGGCAACTTGAATACTATTGATGGTATTGAGTGTTCTAAATGCTTGAATCGTGGATTTATGAATATCGTGAACGTATTACCTAATGGAGCAGAAGTTACAGCTTACCAGGAATGCGAATGCACTGTAGCTAGAAAAGCTTATAAAACAGCAAAAGAAAGTGGTATGGGTGATTTATTAAGCTATAGATTAAGAGATTTTAAAGCCACAGAAGAGTTTCAAGTGTATATGAAAGATAAAGCTAAAAAGTACATCTTAGAGGCTAATAAAGAATGGTTCTTAGCTTTAGGACAAAGTGGCTCAGGAAAAACAATGATTTGTGCATCGATTTGCAATCAACGTATGACTAGATACGATTCAGAACGTGATAGATTCCAAGAAGTGAAATATATGATTTGGAATGAGTTTGTTGATAAAATCAAGCGAATGAATTATGACTCGGATCGTGATGTTTACTTTAATGAGTTTTCGAAATCAGAAATTTTGTGTGTTGACGACTTCCTTAAAGGGAAATATACAGAAACAGATTTGAACTATGCATTTCAGTTAATTAATTATCGTTACAACAATAATTTGCCTACGATTATCTCATCAGAAATGTTTCTTGATGAATTACGTGCAATAGATGAGGCGATTGCTGGACGTATGAAGCAAAAGGCTGGTAATTATCTAGTGCAAATCAGACGTGATAGTAAACGTAATTATCGATTCAAAGATGAGGAAATGATTTAGTTTGAAAGGTGGTGATACAAATGCTGTATGCACAAAAAAAGAGCACAACTGCTACCAACAGTCATGCTCTGCGGACATTTTATTTGCGAGATAAAATCCTTTTACAGTATACAGTATAGTCAAAATTGAATCAATTTATTCGTTGAAAATATAAAAAAACAGACATTTATTTTAGGAGGAAATGAAGTGAAGGAATTAAAGAGAGCGACACGGAAGCTGTTGTTCGAATTAGGAGTGCCAGTTAGTTCAAAGGGATTTACTTATGCAGTAGACATTCTGTGTGATAGTGTGGTGAATCAAAAGCCGATTATTTATAAAGACAAAGTCTACGATCGTTGGGCGGTTATCTTTGAAGATACATCGTATAACGTAGAAAGAGCTTTGCGTTATATCAAAGATGAATGTTTGAATCAGTATAACGAGCTGTTTCGTTCGATTTTTGGAAATGTAATAAGTATAGGTACGTATGACTTTTTAGAAATGTTGAGATTTTATTTAATGGATGAGATGGAGGTAGCGTAATGGAACGTAGAATTGATAGATTAGGGAGAATTGTTATCCCTTCAGAAATGAGAAAGAAAATCAAATTAAAAGCACGTGATGAGGTATTTATTGGAGTTGTTGGAGAGGTAATTTACTTATCTAAGGAGCCAGTAACTGATTTCATTAGTCGCCGATTAGATGATCTTTGTAGATTATGTATTCCGATGGAAATCCGTAGTAAGCTATCGATTGCTAATAATGCCAAGTTAGACTGTGTATTTGAGTATGACGTAATTAAGTTGTCACGTAGTAAAGTTTGCTGCGTGATGTGCGGTGGTTCTGAGAATGTTAAAGATGTAAAAATGATACGACTTTGTCAGGAGTGCATTGAAGAGATTAAAGTGGGTAACTTTTGGGAGGCAGTCTAATGAATCATGAAGTAAAGCCTAGAACGGCATATCAAAAATTTAAGTTAATCATGGAGCTGTTTGAGCATTATGCTCAGCTCCTGGTTGATCAGTGTTGGTTAGAGGTAGTTGTTTTTGAAATTCCTAGAATGAATTTGCAACGACAGGATCAAGAGGATTTGGCATCTATCATCTCATCAAAAGTACCAGTTGAAGTTCAATTTTTAAGGACTACACGCAGAGATATTCAAGTTACAGTTAAAAGAATCAAGGGGGAGTAAGTAATGGAATTACAAGTATTAAAAGAATTAATTTTAGAAAAATTTAATGAACA
>JAUMTV010000239.1 GCA_030531025.1 Turicibacter sp. | reverse complement strand
TTTCTAAATACCAAACCACTGGTTCTCCATCCGTATGCTTTTCTCTGAACTCTGCTACGTTTCCATAAGGAGTTCCTATCAAATGGCGAATACTATCAATACACCCTCCTAGTAAACGTCCCTGAATGATAACCCCATCATCTGAAATAGTTTTCCACTTAGTTTGCTCAGTTAAATGAAATATACATGCAGATGGTTTTTCATGTTGCCATTCTTTTTGATATTTTAGCGAAGAATATTGTACTACTTCTTCTTTCTTATGAGTTGATAAAACAGTTTCCCACATAGCTGTTGTTTCGTCCGAAAACTCGCCTCGTAAATCAATTATATTTGTTCCATGTGCCGTAGCAATTCCTGTTTGAAACGTAATAGCTAGAAGTAATGTGCTGATATCAGAATATCCTAACACCCACTTTTCTGGTATTTTTGAAAAATCAATCTTATCCAATATTTCAAGTACTAACTCTCCTCCCCATGGAGGAACGACTAAATCTATTCCTTCATCTTGCATCATACATTGAAATTCAATTGCTCTTTCAGATGCATCGGCTGATTTAGCTTTATATTGTGTCCAAGTGGTCTCCCCTACTATTACTTTGTAACCACGTTGTTCCATTCGCTTACAACATTCTCTGACTAATCCGTGTAGTACTTCCGGTACTCCAGAGGATGGTGCAGTCATCCCAATTATCGAGTTCCTTTTTAACACTGGATATCTCATCATAATCACTCCTAAAATTGTTTCAGCTATTATATCACATCCCTTTAATCAGCTAAACTGAAAACAACCATTATTTGTAAAACATCTCAATAAAAATAGTTTTTCTCTCTAAATTAAGGTGATAGATATTAACAATTCATTAATAATCTTGCCGATCTGCTGTTGCCATCTATGGGTCCACTAGCCTTTTGCTTGCAAAAATCTCCTCCACTGCTAGGATAATGAGGATGGATATAAACATATTTAAAATGATAATTGCCCACCAATGGATGATAGCATCGACTTTAAATTTCAATTAAATCACGAGGTATGGGTCCCTGCTGCTAATTTTACAGGATGCATCGTATCTTTAAATTCATTATACCAATCTAATAATTCTCTCATTTCATCTTCAACAAGGAAATATTTCTGGTGATCGATGCATGCCAATAGAAGAAGCACGTGAGAATAATAACATGCGATTTTCTTTTATCAAAAGCTTCTGATGCGGCGCGTGTCATATTGTAACCATATAAGTTATGAACATCATGATGACAGACAATCCCCTGATTCGTCTGATGATACATCTCCTTAAAGTACTCTGGCTTATTTAAAATATTGCTAAATTGATCTTTAATGCCGAAGAATGAACCTAAGTCAATATTTTTATCTTTACTTTCAAGAATAGTATTCATCGCTTATTGCATGACAGATGGGATATAAAAAATAGAAGGTTCATTCATATCATTCCAAAATCCATCAGTCCCTTGATCAATTAATGTTTTATATTTCATTCCATACCATTTTCTTACTTATTTATTTAAAAAGTCTGGAAAGTGAACTTTTCCAGGCCAAACAGCGACTTCAAATAGTGTTCCATCTTCACTTTTAATAAAGTATCCATTTTTAATTCCTTCTTCATAAATTTCATAACCAGGTTCAACTTTAACACTCGCATCAATGATCGGAACTAAGTGAACTCCCACTTTTTTTAATGATTTAACAAATGATTCAAAGTTTGGAAATCGTTTCGAATCAACCGTGAAATCTTTAAAGTTTTGCATATAATCAATATCTAAATAAATGCTATCTAGCGGGATTTGATTTATTTTAAATTTCTTTACAACATCCAAGACATCTGCTTCTGTTTCATAACTCCAACGACTTTGTTGATACCCAAACGCCCACTTTGGTGGCATATAACTTTGTCCAATTAACGTTCGAAACGTTTGAATAATTTCTAAAATACTTGAACCATAAATAATATAAAGATTAATGTTCATCATTTCAGGGTGAATCGTTAACGTATCTGAATCAGTGTAGCCAATATCAAAATGAACTTTTCCGGGGTAATCGACAAAAATCCCAAATAGTTCTTCTTCATGACAAACTAAAAAATTGTGTGTACCATATAACGACTGTTTCGTTTCCGTATGCATATCATCGTCGGTACAAAAACTCGTATATAACCAGCCTCGTTTATTCATTCCGCGAACACTTTCACCTAATCCATAGACAGCTGCCTACTTTTTTAACGTATAAGTAAAGCCTCCCTCCTCAAATACTAACTTTTGTAACGGTTCTTTATAGATTAAAACGTCCATCACAACTGCATTGCTTGGAAAGGGACTTCCATACTGATACCTCACCACTTTATTATTTAACATTTTATCATTGCCTCTCATTCATTACCACATACGCTTTTCATTCACAACATTTAACGCTTTAACAGAAGTGAATATCTTTATCACGCCTTCAAATTAAATTTTTATATATAAGTAGCGATAAGTTTTTCATAGCGGAAAAACTTTTAGCGCTACTAT
>JAUMTV010000238.1 GCA_030531025.1 Turicibacter sp. | reverse complement strand
CAACCCAAATAGGGATGGTCATACCGTGGGTCACCTGCCATGCATTGCATGTTTCGTAAGCACGTAATAATAACACGGATACAAAAATAGCTACCAATTCTGTAAACTATAAATACAGTGTTGGTAGCTATTATTTTATATTGTTACTGACAAAGTTCTTGGACTGTTTTAGCCCATGGCAAAAAGCCTACCAGTATGTCTAGATTTCTAATGAAGTCCAGATTAGGTAGTTTTTCAAATAAATAGTTAAGATATTTTGATGGATTCAATCCATTCTCTTTAGCAGTTTCAATGATCGTATAAGCCATCGCATTCGCTGTCGCTCCTTTCATACTGGTTGAAAAGAGATAGTTTTTACGACCAATCGCTAATGGACGAATCGCTTGTTCAGCTAGATTATTTGAGGCTTCAAGATTTCCATCTTCTAAAAAACGTAAAAGCTCTACCTTTTGATTTAAGGCATACGTCACTGCTGTTTGAAGTTTCCCTTTCATCGCATAGAAGGATTCTAGCCACTCAAAGAATTTCTCGATTACTGGTTTAATAATCAGTTGTCGTTGCTTTTGTCGTTCTTCAGCAGATAAATCTTTAATACTTTTCTCAAAGCTAAAAATTTTGTCGCAGTATTCTACTGCTTTTTTCCCCTTGCCGTTAGTTCCTGGTATCTCGAAAAACTTTCTTCTGACATGAGCCCAACACCCAACTAGATCAATATTAGGAATGTTTTTATAGCCAGAGTAACCATGACAGTGAAGATAACCTTTGAAACCTTCTAAGATAGTAGTTGCCACGGCACGTTCACGTGTTAGATCGGCGTGGTAATAAGCCACAGGATGTTCGGCATGTTTGATGGTACGGAATAACTAAATCCGTGATTGAGAGGTAGCAGGTTTTCCATCCGCTCGATTTAAAATTTGATAAGGTGTTTCATCCGCATGTAAGACCTGATTTAGCACCACATCTTTTCTAAGTAAATCGTAAATTGGGCGTAACCAATCATGACTAGCGATAATAATCCAATTAGAGAGGGTTTTATTCACTCACACTTAATCCATAGCGTGCCCATTCTGATACTTGGCGATAACAAGGAATACTTAAGACGTATTTTTGATGAAACACTTCAGCTAATACACTCGCTCCGGCAAAGCTTCTTTGAATCGGAGCTTTTGGTGTTTGAGCACAACGAATGGGTTTAGCCTCCATCGATTCATCATGACAATTACAAGCGTAAGTATAACTAATGTATTGCTTTTTATACAATCGTGCAGGCACGAAATGAACTTCTTCAATGGGTAAGTCTTTGATTAATTCTGCTTTTCTTCCTTTTGGTTTTTTACGTCGATACGTGATCTCTTCGACGGTTTGGTCTTCAGTTGTCTCTGTTTCTTCAAAAAATTATCGGAATCAAATAATGAAATTTATCCTTCAGCTATCTTGGTCTTCTCACTTGAAGTTCCAAATAGCTTTTTATTCATATACTGAATTTGTTCATTTAATTGGCGAGCTTGTTCCAGAAGTGCTTGATTTTGAGCCAATAAAGCTTTATTTTGTTCCATTAATTGTTGTTCAAGTTCCGTCATCAAATTCGCCTACTTTCAAAATGTTTATGTTTTAAACATAGTATACCTAATCTCACAAAATATGAAAATAGAAATAAGAGGTTTTTGTCGAAACCCCCTTATTTCTATTAGTATAAACATCCTGTTTTAGCAGGTTTAATGTCTTTTGGTTGTTGAATGGATAATCCCTCTAATAACCAGCGTAACTCTCGGGACGTTAATTTCTTAACTTCATCTTGATCTTTTGGCCATTGTAAATTTCCATTTTCGATCCGTTTGTATAATAATATAAATCCATCACGATCCCAATACAAAGCTTTGTATCGATCTTTTTTTCTCCCACAAAATAAGAAGATGGCATCATTAAACAAATCTAAATCATATTTATCAGTGATGACATTAGCTAAACCATCAATCCCACAATGCATATCGGTGTGGCCACAGACAATAAAGATATTTTGAACCGTAGTAAAATTAACGAGCATACTTAGACATCTCCGATAAAACGGCATGTAAGATATACTTGTTCACACCATTGTAAAACGTGACTTCAGTATCCTTAATTTTAAAGTGACAGAGAGGTGTATCCTTACTAGTCGCGGATACTGAATGAGACTTTAAATTAGAGTCACTCAATGCGACTGGAACTATAATAGGATTTTCTTTCATAAAAAATTGACCTCCTAATCTTTGATAGCTACAGTATAGCCTAAAGTTGGAGGTCAAAATAGACATGTTTATATTACGTGCTTACCATGTTTCCTCCACTGGCAGGGAATGCATGGCAGAATATAGTCTGGCTAAAAGTTTTTACGCTGTAAAAACTTATCTGGACTTATATAGATACAGATAGATTTCTTTTTTGCTATAGACTATTTATCGTATCACCCCTCGAATTTTTCTTCTTTTTAAGCAAAAAAAAGAGAGATTCTCTCTCTCTTATTTATAACGATTCATTAACCAATTTGG
>JAUMTV010000237.1 GCA_030531025.1 Turicibacter sp. | reverse complement strand
GGTATTTCAATTGAATCAACTGATTCAGCACCAGTAATATTCCCCATTGCATAAGCAACAATAGGTAAGGAAATATCATTAAAATTGCTAATTAATAATGATATTACTAATAACAGCCTAATTACTGTTTTCATATCACCACTCCTTCATAAAAATTACAATATAATCTAATAACAATTACACTGTATTGCAAATAAATTATACACTACATATCAGTTATAAACTCTTAATGTGCAAAATTACTTCCAATTAATTTCCAGTTATAAAATACCAACGCAAAAAGAAAAAACATTAACTCAAATCCTTGTATAATTAAGTCTCGCACAACCAATTAACAAGGAGGAATTGAATTAATGTTCATGGAAGGTATTATATCAGATTCTCATTCAATTTTCAAATTTTTAAAAGGGCTAGACTTAGACTTATTTCTATCGAAACCACAGTTTAAGCATCTTAACCATTTCCTAAATTTGATGATTAGTGAAACTTACACGGGCAAAATCTCTGCCGTTAAGCATTGTCATGGGACAACTTTTGGACGATTTTTAAATGATAGTTCCTGGGATGATGAGATGATTTCTAATCAAATTCAATCGTATCTTCTATCTTGCATTTACAATCGTTCACATCAAACAGGAAAACCTATTTACGTATTAGTAGATGATACAACATGTGTTAAAACTAAGCTCTCGTCACAGGCGACTTATCCTATTCAAGGATGTGGTTGGCACTACTCTCATCTTCATCATCAATACGTCTATGGCCATCAATTTGTTACCCTGATGCTTCAATGTGATGACGTCACCTTACCGTATCAAATCATTCCGTATGAGAAAGATAAACAGAGTAAAATTGAACTCGTTAAGGAGATTCTCACCACTTTACCTAAACCGCCTCATAAAGGATACATCCTAGCTGATAGTTGGTATACTTGTGAAACCTTATTCCAAATCGCTAATCAATTAGGCTTTTATTACTTAGGAGGAATCAAAACCAATCGAATAATTCTTCCTAAAGGCTATCGTCCGAAAGGGATTCAACTTAAATCATTTGCGAACACCTTATCCCTCAAAGATCTCAACTTAGTCACAGTTGGATCAGAGACCTATTATACTTATACATATGAGGGTCGAGTGAGAGGTGGCCATGTCGTCAAAATCATTTTGAGTTGGCCACAAAAGGCTCCACTTGAAGAAAAAGCCTTACGTTGTTTTATGAGTCATGATTTAAAATTGTCTGCTAAACAAATTCTTAAGCACTACACGAAGCGTTGGCCCATTCCCTACCAGTGGAGGAAATATGCTTCGCATGGTAGGTGACCCATTGAAATATTCTTTCGTGAAACGAAACAAAACTTTGGATTGGCTCGTTACCAAGTTCGAACATTAAAAGGAATTAAACGTTTGATGTTAATGATTCAATTCGTTTATCTGTATCTAAAGCGTGTAACTAAGGCAGGGGATTGTATTGGCGAGAGTTTACGCGAATGCCAACGAAAACAAAAACAGGAATTAGTTAAGTTCATTTACATCAAAGCGCAAACCGGAGTAGGGTTAAATACCATTTTTGAAGAATTGAAAATTGCATAGAATCAGTGTATTTTTACCACATGGAAAATTTTCCCTAAAAACTGCACATTAATAGTTATAAATATAGTAAAAGAAATATCTATTCCTAACAAATTTTTAATATAAATGACATACCTGCTAATAAAGTAGCTCGAGTAAAGTTTTCCAACCTGAATATTTTCGTACTTAATGATTAATGAGGTACTTTCCCCTCATTAATATCTTCTTCAGTTATCCTTGTTAAGTCTGTCTTCTTCACGAAAAATCCTCAAAATAGACCATTAGTATTTTCGTTACTGCCTCCTTACCAAAAGGAATGATCATTTGTAAAGTAAACAGGAACTTTTAAATCAGCTTCTACTTTGGAATAATAGGCAAACTCTTTTCCTAACAATGTAGGCTCTAAATATTTTTCAATCTTTTATATCAATTATTCTATTTTTTTATCTGGACGATGCCAATCTAAGTACTTCTGTTAAGCTAATACGTCTTCTAATTCATCTTGATCAATCTATGAAGGATTTCGTTTTAGTTGACAAGCAATCGTCCTTTGATCATGGTTTAATCGTTGACCTATTTATTTTGTTAAATAAACCACTTTTTAAAAAACTTAATCACGTGTACGTTCAAGTGCATTAAGATGGTGATAACTCATAAATAGATTTCCTTGTTAAGAATTTGGGGTGGTAATTTCGTTCTATAACAAAGATTCTTTTTATGATTTTTTTATATGTCATACTTAGTATTACAATCTGACAAAAAAAAGTAGAACGATATAAATCGAATCTACTTTTTTTGGATGTTTGCTGTTCAATTTTCGAAAGATCATAATGATTATATCACGAATGATTATCAAAACCTAGCAGAAATTAAAACAGCCACTACTGATGTAATGGCTCTTTCTCTAGTTAAACTAATTCAATTTCTTCAACTGTTTTTGTGGTTAAATAGGCACCTGCAATACTCGCGTATTTCAAGT
>JAUMTV010000236.1 GCA_030531025.1 Turicibacter sp. | reverse complement strand
GATACACTTGCTCAATATCAAAAGCAACGTATCAAACTAGGAGTGAGTAAATAATACTTACGCTTAAATATAACCCCGCTACTGAACGTTTTGATTGTTATAAGGGGAGTAAGTATATTACGACCCTTACGTGTGGTACTAGGTTTAATCTCTATTGTGATAATGAAGATGTATTTGTAGCGGGAAGAATTGAACATCATAATATCAATGGCTACTACTTCATATGTGATGAAGGAGATGTAACTTATCTTTATAGTGGAATGCAAGGCACTCTATAATTAGGGTGTCTTTTTGTTTTGTCGATAATTGGCGAACGGCAGTTCTTGTGTTAAAGATTGGAATATATGTATAATTACGAATGATGATTATATATTAAGGAGTGCTAGGGAATGTGGAAATGTAGAAAGTGTAGTACTGATAATCCAAAGCAATCAAGTTATTGCCAAACTTGTGGAGAGAAACAAGAAGAAATAAAGGGTTTTACAGCACCAACAAGAGTAGAAAAGGACTTAACAGATATGACTGTAGAACAAATGTATACTAAGGCTGAGCAAAGATTATTTAATGGTGATTATTCATTATTAATGTTATATGGGAAGGTTGCATTTGGTTTAGGAGTAGTGTCAATTATTATCTTTATCTTATGGATTATTCTTAATCTTGGATACTTTGATTTCACGGTGTTTGTACTAAGATTAGTTGGAACGGCTGCTACATCAGTATCATGCTTTATTATTGCAAATCTTATTGAGCTTGTTATCAGTTTGAAAAGTGAGGTTAATTACAGCGCTCAAAGTAATTATGTTAATACACGAATAAATAAGGAGTTATTAGATACGGTGAAAGATATTCAAGCACAGTTGAAGAAGTAGATATGATTTTTAAAGATAATAAGGGAGTGTTAATTAAGTGAAAAGATTAATTGTTTTATTAGGATTGATAGTAATGTTAGCAGGATGTGGGAATTTGGGTAATCAACAATCTGATGTAATTGATTCTAATGAAGATAGTTTATTACAACAGGATGAAGGCGATAATGAATCAGAAGAAAAGGGAAATACACTAGAGGAAAATACTTCCTTAACTGATGAAGAAGTTTTACAAATTATTGAGGAAACATTAGCCACTTTTGATTTAGGAGATGGAATTAAATCCGTGTACGATTATTACACTAAATTAAATTATGACAATGAGCCGTATGCTATCGTCATTTTAGAGTCTATATACAAAAGTATGCATTTCAAAGATGAATACGGATATGAAGAAAGGACACAAGAAGAGTACCAAGCACTGTATGACTCAACAGTCGTAGTTGCAGATAATTTATTTGATATTCTAATGCAAAAGTTAGCTGGATATGAAGGATATTTGGTTGTAAGTGTCAACGAAGTAATTCAAGAAAACAGTGAGAACAGTATGTATATTGGATACGTTTCAAATCAAAATAAAGAAGAAGGACATAAGTTTATTATAAGTAATGCACATACATTTTTAGCGCCGATTGAAACTATTGATGGAGATTATTAATAATCAAAATAAAGACCCTAACGTTAAAGTTGTTAGGGTCTTTTATTAACTTTATAGTATCAAAACTAATGCATTTAAAAATAGTACCAAAGTTATTGATTTATTGCCCAAATAATGCTAATATAGACTCAAGATGTAGTATCAAAACTAACGAACGTTAGAAATGGTACTAATAGGAGGATGATTTGAATATGACTACATATGCATATCTAAGAATCAGCCGACAATCCCAGTCGATTGAGAGACAACGTAGGAATGTGTTAGCTTATGGTGTGAGTGAGAAGAACATCCACGAGGAAGCATACACTGGAACTAAGATTGTTGGTCGTAAGAAATGGAATGAGTTGGTGAAGAAAGTTAAACCTAATGATGTAATTGTGTTTGATAGTGTGAGTCGTATGTCAAGGAACGCTCAAGAGGGTGTGCAAGAGTACATGAGCTTGTATGAGCGAGGTGTTGAGCTAGTGTTCATCAAAGAGCCACATATCAACACAGAAACGTATAAAAAAGCATTGAACAATCAAATTGGATTGACTAATACTAGAGTTGATAAAATCCTTGAGGGAGTAAATGATTTTTTAAAGGATTTAGCAACAGAACAGATTTTGTTAGCTTTTCAACAAGCAGAAAAGGAAGTAACAGATTTACAACAACGAACTAAAGAAGGCATTGAAACAGCTCGAACTAATGGAAAGCAAATTGGTCAAGTTAAAGGTGCTAAGCTAGTGACTAAAAAATCCCTAGAAGCTAAAGCTAAGATAAAAAAATATCACAAGGATTTTGGTGGAGTTCTTGAACGTGATGAGGAAGTGTGGACTCTATGTGGCATTAGCAGGAACTCATATTACAAATACAAGCGTGAGATACTTCAAGAACTGGATGAGCATTCAATATTGATTCAAGAAGCCAATGAATCTAGTGATGCTCAATCATCTGATGTAACGAATGGTTCGACCACACCTCAACCCAACACTAAGCTACATAAAATTACAGAACATGCTAACTCACTAGGCTTAACCGT
>JAUMTV010000235.1 GCA_030531025.1 Turicibacter sp. | reverse complement strand
CACAATTCAAAAAGTTTAGCGTTGCTAATGTTAACCCTGTATTTTCACAAATCTCTTCTACGATTTTTTTTAAGGTAGTTGGATAAGTTAGATTAGTGTAATAATCTTTTTCAGTTTTAACCATTCGATCATTGGCGTATATAGTGATATCAAAATCATTCTTTTTAACATCTTCAATGATGAATAACCCGAGCTATACTAATAAAAAAATACCAAAAAAAAACACAACTAAAACTTCAACCTTCATCTCTTCATCCTCAATAAACGACTCTAGCGCTCTTTGACTGTATTTAACCATTAGCTCGATACTTGACATAGAGGCAGTCCCTATTCTAAATGAATCATTCAAAAATAACTCCTCATCTAAACTAAAAGAGACGACATCTAAATCATCATAAACAGCATTATTAATTGTAAGCCTTGATTTCAAATGTCGTGATGGTTGTGCAATAGCTCGTTGATAGTTATCAGAAGTCCTTAACATCAAATCACCTCTCAACCAAATTGAACTTTAAACCACTCCATCTAACTTCACCATCTTTGAACTGATAAGCAGGTGAGGTCCTATCTCCTACATACATTGTTTTAGTTACCCTACCTAACTCTGGATCAGGATATGTTACATCAAAAAATACATCTTTAACCGACTTCAATATTTTTGAACATTCACTTTGATTTAAAGGTGGCCATTCACAAATTAACTTTCTTTTAACTGCAATTCGGTCACGTATTAAGTCCCCGTTCGCATTCCGATTGGATTCTCCATCTAAATCGCTAATTTGGACCTCAAATTTGCTTGGAGTTTTAATACCGATTCCGTTTATCTTTATCATCATCTCACCTCACTATCTTTTTAAATTAAGAAAGACACCTTTAAGGTGCCTAGACTCTTATCAATGTTGTACCAGCTTTACGTTGAACCTTATTTATTCCTTCAATGGCTAATTTACCTAATGTTGTTGTTCCTATTTGAAGAGTGACATTAATCGGTTGATCATTACTATTGGATTGCTGACCTTGAGGTAACTGATTTGCAATGCGATTAGCAACCTCTGTCATCCATCCTGTGTTGTTTTCTAAAGGCATAACTACCTCTTTACCTGCCTCACCTGCCATGAATATAGTAGCTGCATCAACAATACCACCACGCGCAAGCTTAGGAATTTGAGGAACTGGAAGAGGATTGACACTCCACATTCCGCTGAACGGTTGAATCCCCATTACTTCTATACTGTGTATCTTATTTAAAAGACCATTAATTGTATTAAAAGGAGCGGCAATCACCTTATTAATTCCGGTTATGATGCTGTTAACTATTGTTTTAAAAACATTTGCGATTCCATCAACTACACCATTAAAGATTTGTCCACCTTTAGAGAATAGACCTAAAATCCCATTCCATACAGCGGATACAATTCCTTCTAATGACTCCCAAACACCCTTAAATATATTTTTAACGCCATCTAACGCTCTTTTCCAATCACCAGTAAATACACCAACAACGAAGTCAACGACACCTTTAAACATCGTTTTCAATCCTTCAAATATAGGTTTTACAGCATTGCCGAAATTCTTAAAGCCATTAATGAAGGTTGAACCTACCCAGTTAATCAGTGGTTTTAGTGTGCTATTCCATATATACATTGCGATTTGTCCGATTTTTTCGAAAGTCGGTTTCCAACTATCCCAAATATCTTTCAATCCATCAACGATTATTTTTACACATTCACCGATAAATTTAATAAAAGGAGCGAGGATATTATTCCAAAATGACATAACGATTTGAACTACGTTATCTACTACAGTAACAATTAAGTCCCACAATATGATTAAAATAGGTGTCAAAAATGTTGTTATAGCATCCACAACCAACAAAAATAAATCACGAAATGCTTCAAAATAAGGAGTTAAAGCAGAAATCAATGAATTCCAACCATCAATTAACGATTGTCTAAAACTATCAGATGTTTGCCACAAATAAACGAATGCTGCAACAACCAGTCCAACAATAGCAGCTATTGCTGTAGCTGGAGAAAATATCGCTGAAACCATTCCACCAACTGCTGTCACAACACCAGCGCAAGCTTCAGCGATGGCTAATGGCAATAGCGAGAAAGCTGTTGTGATTGAACCGACACCACCTATAGCACCAATAGCCATATAAGTAGCAATACCGGCGATCAATCCTGCTACAAGAGCTATAATAATCTCTTTATGTTCTTTAATAAAATCAACAACACCTTTAATAACTTCTCTTACCTTTTGAGCAGCTGCAACAATCCCACTCGTATCAGGCTCCCCAAAACTATCAAGCTCCCAATCTCCTAAACCACCTAAATCGAAACCGCCAACTCCACCTGTTCCTCCGGATCCGCTACTTCCTCCTGTCGATGAAGAACCATCATCAAGATTCAAAGTGTTAATTTCATCGAAACCGCCTAATAGGTTCTGAAGTTTTTTCTTTGTTTTATCGGCTGATGTTCCGGCTGAATCTAATGAATCTCCCAAGCTATTAACAGCTGATGTAGAAGAAGTCGCTGTCCCCGTAATA
>JAUMTV010000234.1 GCA_030531025.1 Turicibacter sp. | reverse complement strand
AAGGAGGGGCCCTTTTATGGAACAACAATTTATGAATAAGTTATACCAACAAATTGCGAAACAATTAAACATTACAACGAATCAAATTAATGCGGTACTTAAATTATTAGAAGAGGGATCGACGGTGCCATTCATTGCTCGTTATCGTAAAGAGGTAACGGGTGCACTTGACGAAGAACAAATCCGTGAAATCTCAAAGACATATGAGTACGGTGTAAACTTACAACAACGTAAAGATGATGTTATCCGTTTAATTGATGAAAAGGGAATGTTAACACCAGAATTAAAAAATCAAATTTTAAAAGCTGAAAAGTTAACAGAAATTGAAGATTTATATCGTCCATTTAAAGAGAAAAAGAAAACCCGTGCAACAATGGCGAAAGCGAAGGGGTTAGAACCATTAGCACAGTATTTATTAACATATCCAAATGGAAGTCTTGAGGTAGAAACTTCTAAGTATATTAATGAAGAGGTTTCAAGCATTGATGAAGCTTTACAAGGAGCCCGCGATATTATTGCGGAAATTATTGCTGATAACGCAGATTATCGTAAATGGATTCGAGAATACATGACGAAAAAAGGTCAAATTCAATCTAAAGTACGCGATGAATCATTAGATGAACGTAAAGTTTACGAACAGTATTATGATTACAGTGAACCAATTTCTCGTATTGTTCCTCACCGTGTTTTAGCCATGAATCGTGGAGAATCAGAAAAAATCGTACGTATTTCTATTTTAGATGATGCTGAAGGTGTACATCGTTATTTAGCTAAACAAGTGATTTCTGTTCATGAAGTAACAGAAGCTACTCAACAAGTGAAGTTAGCGATTGAAGATGCTTATAAACGTTTAATTAAACCATCGATTGAACGTGAAATTCGTGCGAGTTTAAAAGAAGTAGCTGAAAATCAAGCGATTCATATTTTCTCAGAAAATGTGCGTCAGCTATTATTACAACCACCAATGAAAGGAAAAGTGGTACTAGGGGTGGACCCGGCTTTCCGTACAGGATGTAAATTAGCTGTTGTTGATGAAACAGGGAAAGTGCTTGATATTGATGTGATTTATCCACATGAAAAGGCAAAAGGTTCAACAGCTGATCCTAAATTAGTAGCGGCAGCACGTGCGAAAGTCATTGATAAAATTAATAAGTATCAAGTTGCGATTGTATCTATCGGAAATGGTACAGCTTCACGCGAAACAGAAAGCTTCATTGCTGATGTTTTAAAAGAAATTAAACATCCGATTTATTATATTATTACAAATGAAGCGGGAGCTTCTGTTTATTCAGCGTCTGAATTAGCGCGTAAAGAGTTCCCAGATTTACAAGTTGAAGAACGTTCAGCCGTATCGATTGCTCGTCGCTTACAAGATCCATTAGCAGAGCTTGTTAAGATTGATCCAAAATCAATTGGAGTTGGGCAATACCAACATGATGTAACGCAATCTAAATTAAATGATTCATTAAACTTTGTTGTTGAGACGACGGTTAACCAGGTAGGGGTCAATGTAAATACAGCATCACCTGCGTTATTAAAATATGTAGCGGGACTTTCATCAACGATTGCGAATAATATTGTGAAATATCGTGATGAAGTTGGAAAGTTTAAAAAACGTGAAGAATTAAAGAAAGTCTCTCGCTTAGGGGCTAAAACATATGAACAAGCAATTGGATTTTTACGTATTATTGATGGAGTGAATCCACTTGATAAAACAGGAATTCACCCTGAAAGTTATGAAGTCGCTGATCAAGTATTAAAAACATTAGGATTTACAAAAGATGATTTAGGAACAGTAGAGTTAAAGTCGGCTGTTGAAAAAGCGGATCGTCAGTCTTTAGTTCAATCACTTGGAGTGGGAGAACATACGTTAAATGATATTTTAGATGCATTCGTTGCACCAAATCGTGATCCACGTGATGATGTAGAAGCACCACTTTTACGTTCTGATGTCTTAAAGCTTGAAGACTTAAAACCAGGCATGGAATTACAAGGAACAGTTCGTAATGTCGTTGACTTTGGAGTTTTTGTAGACTGTGGCGTTAAAGAAGATGGACTTGTTCACTTATCAAAAATGAGAAAAGAATTTGTTAAACATCCAATGGATGTCGTATCAGTTGGGGATATCGTTAAAGTTTGGGTAGATTCAGTTGATCTACAACGTAAACGACTTGCATTAACGATGGTGGAGCCCTCATGCTAAGTAGCGAACAAAGGGAGATCTTAGCTATCCTTCACTAAGAAGGGAATAAGGCAGAGGCAAAATAACAATTAGGAGAACTTTTAGCTATGGAGTCCTTGTCCTTCACAAAACTTAGCAAATGAGAAAAATTCCGTTCATAACAGGTGGAGTTCCTGTTGCTTACAAAGGAATAATTAAAATAAAAAGATGCTTTTCTTATTAAAGAAAATTACCTTTTTTAATAACACAGTCAGTTGTTTTATAGTGATTAGAGGCGTTAAGATAAATATATAAAAACAGAGAAATAATCTACATTTTCAGAATCATACTCAGTTTCTAGTCCTTTTTAAGTTCAAGGCCAACTATCGTCCAGGGGTCACCT
>JAUMTV010000233.1 GCA_030531025.1 Turicibacter sp. | reverse complement strand
ATAAGAGAATGCTGTATATCATGAATAGAAGAGTTGAAATCAGAAAAGTCAATCGTGTATATTGCAAGTGAAAAGTTAACTTAATTGAAATTTAAATTTTAACTTTACTCTTCTTTTTCATTTCCTAAGAATTTTTTAGATTGTTGAAGTCGATAACTGGTTCCATTCATGTTGATGACATAGGATTGATGGGTAATGCGATCAACCATTGCCGCTGTGATAATTGGATCATGGAAGATTTCATTCCATCTTGAAAAGGGTAAGTTAGTGGTGAACATCGTTGATGCTTTCTCACATCGGGTAGAAATAAAATTAAATAGTAGTTCTGCTCCTTCTTTATCGAATGAGATGTAGCCTAGTTCATCTAAAATAACGAGATGATATTTATCAAATTTCTTTTTTAAACGCTGAAGAACCCGATCATTTTTAGCCTCTTTTAATTCAATAATGAGCGTCGGAACATGGGCAAAGTAGACATGATACCCAGCTTGACAGGCTTTAATTCCAAGACCGATGACGGTATGGCTTTTACCAGTCCCAGGATTACCTGCTAATATAACGTTTTGTTTTTTCTCGATAAATTCTAAGCTTCTTAAAGTCTGGTAATGTTTCTTGGCTTCTGATGGTAAAGCCTCAACCTCTAGTTCTTCTAAATGCTTTAGGTATGGGAATTTAGCTGCTCTGATACGCGCATTCACTCCATTTTGTTGCCTAAGTTCCACTTCATATTGAAAAAGATTCAGTAGAAATTCTTCATACGATTGATTTTCTAAGCGAGCTTGTTCGAAATGAAAAGATAGGTTTTGATGAATATAAGGTAAACGTAAATGTTTAGCATAAGTTTTGATTAATTGATCCATGAGTTTTCTCCTTGACTATAGATTGAACTAATTTCAGATAATTGTTGATAACAAGCTTGTTCAATAGGTGCCTCAACTAAATCTTGAGTATTCGATTGAATCGGTGTTAAATTTAATAAATCATTGATGATTTGATCATTTTGAATCGGTAAGCCCTGCCTTAGTAAAGATTCAATCGCAAATTGAACCGTTTCAAGCGAGTGTTGTTCAATGATGGTTAATAGGTAAATAAAATCTCGTGGATTTGTGTTATAATAAGTTTGGAATATGTTTTGAAGCCAGGGAATAGCTTGTTTAAGCGCCAAGCTATGTGCAATTGCCCCAGGCTTCTTTTTTAATGTCGCTAAATAGTGGTGGATATCTAGATGATACTGATGACGACCGATGAGGCGTTTGGCCTTAAAAAGAAAACGTTCTTCATAATAGACTTTAAGATGATCAATGTTTTTACGGACAGTTACTTCTTTACCCACTAAATAATCAGGAACTGAATAGAAGTTTGTATCCACATGAATAAAGCTATATTTATTGACTTTATAGGTAGAAGTCAAATAAGTATCTAAGGGTAAACGATAGGGAAGCAAAGCGTTCTGTTCTTGTGCAAATACCGTATCTGCCGATTGGTTCGTTCGCTGTTTTATTTTTTGATTCTCACGAGCAGTTGCCTCTAAAAGTGCAGCAACCGCATCTGCCATCGTTTTAAAGTGATGGCATTTACTATACGCTTTTCGACGAAGTAACTCGACCGAACGCTCGACATGACCTTTTTCATGCCCACTGTAGGGATTCGTGTATCGCGCCACATAACCGTAATAGTTTGTTAGTCTTTTAACAGCTTCCGTTGGTTGTTTTTCTCTCCCAGCTAAATGTTTAACCTGAACACGTGCATTATCATAGACAATTTCAGTTAGAACCCCTTGAATTTCTTCAAAAAATCTGGTGTGAATATCAAGAAAAGCTTCCGTATTTTCATGAGAATAAAGATAAGCATATCTCTTATCACTATATTTCAAATCAAACACACCTATTTTAAATCGTCGCTCAGCGCCAAGTTCCTCAATAGACAGAGTGACCTCTCCCCAATCAAATTCAGCTACTTGCCCAGGTGCATAGTCTTGTTTAATGAACGCTTCTTTCGAGCGTTGAGTTTGTTTCGCCACATAAGCGCATACTGAACGATAGCTAATATCAATTTCTTTAGAAAGCAACCACTCATAAATATCTGTATTTTTCATGATCAACTTACGCTTTCCTTGTTGAATCTTTTGTTTATTTTCTTCTAAGCAAGAATCAATCATCGACTCAACATCAGGTGTTAATTTAATCCGTTGGCGTTTACTGCTATCATATTTGGGTTTAGCAGACGAACGAATAATAATCTGTTCCTTTTCTTCGTCCGTCGTTGCCAAAGCTAATTCCTGTTGAACTTTTTCATATTGCTTCACATACTTACTGACCGTCTGGCGAGTCATTCCTATTTCTTTAGCAATCTCAGTATAAGTCAGCCCCTTTAAATATAATCGAATTACTTTATTTTTCTTCTCCAAAGTTAGCACTCCTATTTCCTCCATACCTCAATTGATATGGACAATTTTATAAAAGATGCGTTAACTTTTCAAATGCATCCCCGTTAATTATTAGGATACTATAAACAAATCGATAATAAGCTGATGAGAATAAGGAGACGTTTGATGAAAGAAAAATCCTATTTTATTTCTGTTTTATGCGGTTTAGGGTGCTTATGGCTACTGATAATAACG
>JAUMTV010000232.1 GCA_030531025.1 Turicibacter sp. | reverse complement strand
ACGATGTAAAAAACTTATCTGGACTTATATAGATTCTGTAAACATCATTATTATTAGGGGTAATTATAAAAAAAGTAGAGATTTAATCTCTACTTTTTTATGTTATGAATTAGGATATTTAACAAGCGTTTGACTTCGAATAATAGCTGCCTCTTCCGTCACTTGTATAACGGATTGAATGAACCCTAATAAATCAGCGTTATTAACTCCTATTATTCGTTGTTGTGTTTGTAAACTATAAAAATTATCATACGGTTGCATAATTGGATAAATCGTATTAATCGCTGTCACTATAGGTTGACTAACATCTTGTCGAATACCAGAGTATGCTGAATAGGGATTAAAACTTCCCCTATTTTCTAACATAAACGTCTGACCACTAGCAGGGCAAGTAATTCCTAAGGCACCATTCATATTAATATAGCCAGATTGACAAGTTAGTTTTTTCGAGAGGTCCTCCTCATCTAAGATGAGTTTTAATTTATTATTTTCTAAACTATATAGGCGTGCAATGGCGTAATCACCACTACCTCCCGTTCGACCTGTAATTAAAATTTGACTGTAGTTTTTTTTCAAAAAGTCTCCTAAAAATAAATGAATATCATAACCTGTTAAATCGAGTTGAAACCTTAATTTTTTATCATTCATATAATGAATTAATAGTTCTAATTGTTGGATGTAGGATTGGTTAGGTCCATAAGGTGTGCCGAATAATACGACTTTTTCACAGTTATAATCGCCATCTACATCACCATATTGAATACTGATTGCAGTTTGCTCTACTTTCATGATCCCTATTCCTCCTCTCATATCTTTAAATTATATGAGCAACTTTCAAAAAACATGTTATAATGTTAAAAATATAAATAAAGGAGTTGTTTGTTTGAATCTAACATTATTAGCGTAATCCGCCTACTAAGGGAGGAGCGCTGTTCATCCTCCCACGATCTCATTAATCATGAATTGGAGGAAATCAAAATGAAATTAATCATCAAACATGAAGAAGAAAAAGATTTTAATCAAATTCATCATTTTATAGAAGAAGCCTTTAAAACTGCGGATATATCGGATGGAGACGAGCAAAACTTTGTTAATACACTTCGTCAAAGCGAAAACTATATTCCTGAACTAGCACTGGTTGCCTTTGATGACAATCAATTAGTTGGACATATTATGCTAACAAAATTTGCAACTGAGAAGATGCTTTTATTAGCTCCACTGACAGTTGATATTCATTATCGTGGCCAAGGAATCGGAACAATGCTTGTAAAAAAAGCTTTTGAATTGGCTAAAGAAATGAACTATACATCAGTCATTGTTTTAGGGGCGCCCTCTTACTATAGTCGCTTTGGATTCAAACCATCTATTAACTTTGGGATTACTTGTACAAATCCAATCCCACCACAATATGTCCAAGCTGTCGAATTAGTAGAAAGTTCACTAGATTCAGCTAATCTAACGATTACATTTTAAAATAACGAAAAAGGGAAATCTAACTGATTTCCCTTTTAATATATTTAGGATTGATTTGGCATCTCTCGTTGTTGTATTGTTTTCTCCAATAAAAGTTATCTCGATTATGACTCATACAAATTTCTTTAAACTTTTCTGGAAGCTTTTTATTTTCAAATATAAAATAGTCTCGATCTCTTTGATTACTAAACATACTCATCATTGAAAAACCGTAAACAGAGTTTGTATTAATATCCATTGTTCCTTTTGGAATAAAATACTCAATCGCTTTAATCGTGAAAGATTGATTAGGATTTAACTGATACGATTGTAAAAATTCGAGCAATGCAATAAATAACTTATCAGCATTGGAAGTTGGTTTAATTAAATCAAAGTTAAACCATGATTCATCTGATGAGACTTGTTTCTTCATTTGACTTTTCGATGTAAATATGACGTAGGGATCTGCTTCATGTTGATTAATAATTTGTGCTCGATAACCTGCTTCTAACCAAGCGGTAGCCTGAGAATTTCCTTCGTGATTTCCCCACCAAGCGCTATGCTGATAAGCAGATAGCGGCAATCGACAATGAATAATCCGTTCAATTTCCTTTAGTGTTAACGTTACATCTTTTTTCTGTTGACTCTCAAGATACCGTTTCATTGCAATATATTTATCCCCTTTTGGCATTCATACATCCCCTTCATTAAATGATTCCTATTAAATTATAACAAAATATTCCATATAACTTATATATTATTTTATTTTTTAAAAAAACTATTCTTACATTCCCTTAAAATTTTAAAAAGTCTATCTTTTATTATTGGCTGTGTTAGACAAAAATGTTGTTATTGACGATCTATCTACTTGAAATAGATAAAATTCTTAAAAACGAAAGTCAATAATTCTTGATACCAGGCGGTTTATTTACCAACAAAATGGTCTAACACAGCCTTATTATTAAATTAATAAAAAAAGTTATTTAACGTAGCCCTCATCTACGATAAATAACTTTTAACTGAGATAAAAAGAAAATGAATTGCATCATAACGAGCAATTTTAAATTGGACATACACTTCCCAAATAGAGAGTTTAAAAATAATAGAATAAATGAAACTTTTTGAATGTTTAGTTGGGTACATTGGGTAATATATATAAGTCTATATAAGTCCAGATAAGTTTTTCATATCGGAAAACTTTTAGCTGGACTATAG
>JAUMTV010000231.1 GCA_030531025.1 Turicibacter sp. | reverse complement strand
CACCCGACGTATGCAATAGGCGGGTAACTAGGTGGGATGAATCGTTAGTGACTGTAGCAGCAAATAAGAAAAGGCGAATGATGTCGCTTTTATCGGACATGATTCGCCTATCCGTTTAGTGTTGTTAGGAAGATGAAGTTGGATTAAAGCTTGTAGCGGGATGCATTTCGTTAATCTCAAATCATTGTAATTCTTAACACTTAACTACTTATCTAGTACAGTTGAGACAGCTTGTTAAGATGATTTCATCAAGCGTTATAGAAATATTGACTTTTTATATAATCCAATCCTCTTTATAACGCATATATATTATCTAATTGATGGTGAGCACATTTTTATTAAGGCGAGTCTTATTCTTAGCCTTCACACTATCCTATTTATATTTCAAACATTTAAAGAACTGTCTAATTTTTTAAATAATTAACTAAAAAAGAGAGAACTTCCGTTCTCCCCCGTTATTTTCTTTTCACGTATTTTGAATTCATACTAATATAACCAACACCTGATTTTAACTTACCTAGTCCGTTTTCTTCACTGATGATCGTATAGACTTCTCCCCGCTTCACTATGCCAACGACTTTAGAGTTAAAGTCAGCTTTTTGTCTGATGTTGAGCTCATCGCAGATAATCTCTACTAAGAAGTGATGATCTGTTGTAACGCCTGTACTTCCCTCATTGACTCTTTCAACGTCTACTTCCTTCACCCATGAAATGATTTTAGACAGTAAAAGCTGATTTCCACTCACTCGAATCACCTCATAGGTTGAAGCTTTAACAAATGAAGCGATGGTTTGTCCAGTGGCATAAGTGATGGCTGATGATTTCACTTTCACTTGATCTCCGACTTTAAATCCTTGTGATGAAACGGTTGGAGCGTCTCTTAGATAGCTTTTAATCATTTGAATAAAGCCGTTCCACCCTTTATCTAAGGTTCTGTGCGGACAGTATTTATGACTAAAATCTTGATGTTTTTTCACCTTCTCAATGCCCCACTGGCGCTCTCTTAAGAGCGTAGCGATAAAGTGTGCGGCATTTTTTTCAGCGTTATCGAATCGTGTTCCCCCTGATTTTGAATAACAAATTTCTATGGCGATTCCTTTTCGATTCCCGTCGCCATTCCCATCACCCGCATGCCAAGCGTTGCGATCAATTGGCAATCCTTGTACGACTTCTTGATCATCTACCGCGTAATGAAATGACACTTGATTTTCGTTTCTAATCATATAGGCAATCTCATTCTCTGCTGATGCATCATTAGCTGTATTATGAACGACGATAAATTCGGCAGTCATAGAATATGGACATTTAATTGAATAGTTATCTAATGCGACTAAGTTTTGTTTCACCGCATACATCGTTTATTCTTCCCCCTCTAATGTCTCTTTTAAGCGTTCGACTGATTTCATAATAAACTGTGGTAATGGTACCCCAACTTCGCCTAAATTCTCAAATAAGCTCACGAGTTCAAAGAGTCCAAAAAAGCAAAGCATCACATGACCTAGACCAATTTGTTCTACTTTAAAGAAGGCTAAAATCTCACTTGGAATAAAGGTGACAAAATTAAATTCAATGAGAGAATCCATCACAATGAAAACTAATAATGCCAGTAAGACCCCTGCTTTTCTAATGAGTCCATTCGTTCCAACGGTTGAATTAATGCCCCGCTTCTGTGCGATGGCTTTAAATATCCCGCTTAAAATATCACAAACCATTAAAAAAACGACTAAGGTCATTCCCCCAACTGGCACCGTGATTTCATGTGAAAAGATTTCTATGATTTTTGTTAGCGCCACAATTCACACCCCCTTTCCCCTGATGTCTCATCACGCGTGTTATTGATCTAATTTGGCTCGACTCACAGGACTTAATCCTAACTGAAGACACCCTTGCCAAAAAATCTTCTGATAATCTTTTTCAATAGTTGCTGCCGGATTTTTAATCAGCTTTTCCCCTTGCTGGATCAATAACCCCTCTTGATCTAACGATTTTCTAGCTTGTCGCATTCGATAGATGGCATACGCCGTCATTTCAATTAAATCGATATCTAAATTACTTAAGACATCCGCCCCTTCTAAATGCCAAGCAATCGCCTCATACAACCTTTTAACTTCATCAGGTAATTCCTCTCTTGCTTGATAAACTAAATCATCACTTCCTCTTAATTTGTTTTCCATTTTTTCTTCCCCCTTCATGACTTCTTATAAAAAAGCCATTTATGAAAATGGCTAAAAAATATAAACACAACTGGCTATCCTCAAAGGAATAAGGACTACCTCCAAATCAGAATAGCCAGGTGATTCCTAACTTAAGTATACTTCGATTTGTGTTTTCATCCCATGAACCTGCTACCAAGCTTTTAATGATTTCAAAAATTCTTAAATAAGAAAAAGGCAGTTAGGTAGCAAATGCTACTTGACTGCCTTTTATTTTCCATTATTCTTATAATAATTCAAATGCCCTATCCCATGCTTTTTGGTACTCTTTTTGTACCTCTTCATCAAATTCATTATCCTGAATTAATAAGGCTTTTAATAGTAATAGTGAATCTAATCTTTCTTCAAAATTTTTTTCTGTCATTTTCAATCACCTCGTATTAATATACGTTAATTTGAGGTGATTTCCTTTTTTATACTGCTTATGCTATAAAAAAACTATAAGATTACTCTGGATTGTCAACACTAAACTAAACAACTTTTTTAAGGGTGTTTTTGCGATAATCA
>JAUMTV010000230.1 GCA_030531025.1 Turicibacter sp. | reverse complement strand
GACCAGACCTAGTTGTGTCTCTTTACGCCAAACGAGGAACGATGGAGAATTATATTAAAGAGTGTAAAAATGGATTTAGAATGGATAAAGTCAGTCATCAAAACTTTATGACAAACGTCAACCGAATTCAACTTGTGGTATTAGCCTATAACCTGATAAATGGATTTAGACGCTTAGCGTTACCTAAAGATTATCGTCAAATGCAGATTGAAACATTGAGAACTAAATTCATCAAAATCGCGGCGAAACGTGTGAAACAGACGAGAAGAATCATCTTCAAATTGTGTAGCCACTATCCTTATAAAGAAGTCTTCAATCAATGTTTAAGAAACATTCATACGATTCAATTAGAATAGGTTTCAAACGCGGTCTTTGATAAATTCATGTTTTTTTTTTGAGCAACACATCACCAAGGGAGAAGTCTACCTTTTTTTAGGTGTTTTAGGATTAACAATCACCCCCAAACAAAAAAAGCGATGGATTTGATTCGAATGAAATCAATCCACAGCTTTTTCTGAACGTTCATGAATAATTCAGGATAAAGTAAAATTGCCACCAAAAATATTTTATGGTGGCAATTTAGTGGCAAAAGTGCCATTTAGGTTTTAAAAAATCTAACCAAAACATGATAATTTCAACAGTTTTAATTATTTTTTTAAAGAAAAGTTAATACATTCCTTTCGTGTAATCACAATTGCTTCATCCCCCTCAGAATGAAACGATAACTCTATTATTAGAGCTTGTGAGTCACAAAGATTAATTTACCATATACTGAATGCGGTTTCAACGTAAAAAATGTGTCTTTTTGATGGTATTCAATTGAAATCCTATTCAAGTAAAAGGAATATCATTTATTTTCATCAAATAATGCTAAAACAATACCTATATATAAACAGATAAGTATTCTACATCTAAGGTGGCAAACAAAAAATACTGATATCCTTTATTTATAAAGACACCCTATCGTCCAGGGGTCACCTGCCATTTACGAAGTAAATGTATCCTCCGCTGGTAGGGAAGGGGTCACCTAGCATGCGAAGCATGTTTACTCCACTGCTAGGGAATGGGGTCCACAGCAGTGAGCATGGCGAACAATCCTCCTTTACTGGGGGATGGTCACCTAGAGATTTCTAAAAGAAATCTACTCCTCCGCTACTAGGGCTTAAAAATTTTCTATGAAGAAAATTTATCTGGACTTATATAAATAAAAAAAGGCGACTACTTCCTCCCAATTAGAAGTAATCGCTTAATGAAGCTTTTCCCATATAAAACTTCATTTCAAATTCATAAAATATTATAGAGTAAATAATAAAAAATAAAATCTTAAAAATTATCTTTCCATTATTAAAGTAATAACCCCTTATTACTTTATACTTTCCCTACTGATTAAAATCTCTCTCATAACTTCCAATCTTTGTGATTTACTCTAAATAAATACCCATCTTGTACTGACTCATTATAAATCTCCCAAATTCATAACCAATCAATACTCAAAAACGAAACAATTTGAATGAAAACATTACCCATAATTTTTTTATATCGGTTCCCACGCCGATATAAAACCCCAAATAACATGACACCCTAAAGGTTGTACATGTTTGATAAACGTCTAAGCTCATCTTTCATTTCCTCCACTAAACTAGGTGGAGATAATACTTTGATATTACTTGTTTGGCTGAATAACCACATGACAATCCCTTTACCATATACCTCGGCTTCAATCACGAATTTATCAAAGTCTTCTTCTAAAATGGTAGCTGTCGGTAAACGATCAAGTACAGGTTCAATTCGTGCACCATAAAATTCAAACTTTAATTTAATTAACTCTCCAACGAACATGAACTGAATTCTTTTTCTAAACTCCCCTTCTTCAAATCGATTAGAATAAGGCAAGTAGAACTGACGATTTAATACGCGATAATCTTCGAAGCGATCGACCCGAAAGACTCGTAAATAATCATTATTTAACGTTTCGCTACTATATAAATCATATTTCGTTTCTTCCATATAAGCAATTAAATAAAAGTAGAAATCTGAGAACATGACACTCACTGGTTTTAAGTTCCGACGTAACCGTCTTTGGTCCTCTCGAATATATGAGACTTCAATAATCTGTCGATTATGAATAATCTCACTTAATTCCCAAACTTTATCCAATATATCGCGATTATGTTTTAACGGAACATAGTTAAATAACTCATTTCCAATTAGCTCTTTAATTAATTTGCGATCTGATAGCTCTAGCTGATTCAACAATGTATTAATTAAATAATTCATTTCTTTCTCATTAAAAGCTCGACTCGCTAATAAGATTTTTACCACTGATAACAAACCTTCTCGTTTAAAGTTTTGATTCTCACTTCCGAGTAGCTGATAACCGCGATATTTACGGCTATATTTTAACTCTAAACTAGCATATTCAGGCTGATTTGCTAAATAAAACTTGATTTGTTCAATATCTCGTTGAATTGACTTATTATTTACACCAAATTCAAGGGCTAATTGCTCTTTGTTTAATATACTTCCCTTTACTAAGCGCTCATAAATAGATAAAATTCGATTAACTCTGTGATCTTTCTCTTTATACATCATTGCACCATTTCCTCAACATTATACCATTTTATATGGACACATATTGTCCACTTATATAAATTATATGCCATTTGTCACATTTTTTGTATAATTTTATAAATTTTAACATAATTTGATATTTCTACTATATATAAACAGATAAGTATTCTACATCTAAGGTAGCAAACAAAAAATACTG
>JAUMTV010000229.1 GCA_030531025.1 Turicibacter sp. | reverse complement strand
ACGGTTAAGCCTAGTGAGTTAGCATGTTCTGTAATTTTATGTAGCTTAGTGTTGGCTTGGGGTGTGGTGTAAACATTTGTTACATCAGATGCTTGAACAACCTGTGATTGCTCATATTGCTTCACTAGCTTATAGAACGTGGTCTTAGTCAATCCTAGGTTATTCCATGTTTGAGTTGCTGTCTGTTGACCTTGCTTCCATTTCTCATACTCATCTTGGAAGTTGCTTGGAAGTTCTGCTCGTGGTCTACCTAAATGTTTACCTTGAGCTTTAGCCACTGCAATACCTTCTGCTTGTCTTTGTCTACGGAAGTCATTCTCTTGTTGCCCTACATAAGCTAACACTTGAAGGATTAAATCACTTACAAAGTTACCTAATAAGTCCTTGTGTTGTCTAGTATCTAGCAAAGGCATATCTAATACAACAATATCTGCTCCTGTATCAGTTATCTGTTGCCATAGTTTACGACACTCGTCATAATTACGACTTAAACGGTCAATAGACTTGATAACCACTAATCTTGGTATCTTGATATGATTCCCCTTTTCAACCTTATGGTCTGATTCTAATGCTTTGATTAATGCTTGTAATTGCGGTCTATCTGAATTAGTCCCGCTGCATTTATCAATCATCATTAATGTATTATCATATCCATTAGCTTGATTGAACTCATTCATTGCCACTATCTGACGTTGTTCATTCTGTTCCTTTGTACTCACTCTTATATAGTTAAACACCTTCACTTAATCCATCTCCTTTTATCTGATACATTAATTATACTACATACGTTCATAAAGGTACAGCGACTTTAAGTACGTTCGTTAATTAATGTATAGATGTTTACGAACGTACTTTTGATACAATATTCCTTAACATCCTAACGTTCGTATAGGTAGAGGTTTATGAACAAATAATTTAATATACATTAAATTCCAGTTTGATGATATAATTATCTTATTACTTTATTAACTAAGGAGGAGATTATGCTTAATCCATTTAATAGTGAACCTCTGTTTTCATTTTCTGATACTATCGCTCTTGCCAGTCTATTTCTTTCCTATATTTCATACAGAAAAGCACAAAAAGCAACTGAACCTCAAGTGATTATTTATACAGACCACTTCTATACCGAAACAACAGATGGCGAAGGTCTTCATCTAAAAAACTACATTATCATTCAAAACTACGGAAACGTGAGTGCTACAATAACCAATATTACCTACGACAATGCAAATTTAGTCAAAGAACATCTACCAATACTTACAAATTTAAAGGGCATTACTCTTGCTCCTAATCAATCTATCAAGTCTGAATTCTTCTATAAACGTATTGACTTACCTATACATGGAACAGTTAAATACTCATGGGAAAAGCAAAGAAAGACACACAATTCCCACTTTCTCATCGATACTAAAGTTGCTAAATCCATCAAGGCATCAACTAAACGTATCACAAAGGGAAAGAAGGTTTCATATCCAGTCATTAATAGCCAAACTGAATAAAAAAGAAAGACCCTAACAACTTAATGCTAGGGTCTTATTCATATTATTTAGGTGTCGCCTTAGTTATTTCTACTTCATAAGAATGTGCTTCATCAACATATGTTTCGAGTGTTTGACTCGCTCCATTGCGAATAGTTGAACTATGATTAGTATAATCACTAGATACTGTTTTACCATTACTATCAATTCCATATATTTCAACCTCAAGATAGCGCAAATCAACTCCACTATTATTCTCGACTGTGATACTTATCCTTTCCTTAGATGAGCTATAACGACAACTTGATACACTTAATCCCTGTGAGGTGTATGTGCCTTCTACTTCTTTACAAGCGTACGGTTCATTTGATGTAGTTGAAGTTGAATATGATTCATTTGGATTAAAGAAGCTAACATACTCTCCATCAATAAAAGTTAGACTTTTGTCATACTCACCATTTTCTACAATTTCTTTTGCTTGCTCAAATGTAATAATAGAGGTTTTACATCCTCGTCCACATTCAAATATAAACTTCGCCAACGACTCTAAACGCATTTGCTTTACGAAACTATTGTCGGCTTGTAAATATAAATTCTCCCATTCTTCTATGTAAGATTGCTTCGTTTGAGTAGTAACTATTTCAACAATTTCACCTAAACCTTTATCTTTTAAATAAGCATACTCTGATTCATATTTATAACCATAGTTTTCTTTCAAGTTATTGTAGAAGTCATTATATTGGTCTTTCCATCCCTCTGCTTCTGATTCGCTTGAAGGCAATGAGGTATCTAAAACTTCTAAATACTCAATTAATGCTTGTTTTTGTTCTTCTTCCTCTGGAGTTAATGACCTTTCACATCCAACAATCATAACCAATCCAATCAGTATGATTATTAATTTATTCATTTACTTAACACTCCCTTTTATAATCATCCAACATTAATTATACATATATTTCCACATTATCTTCAACAGCTACTGTTCGTCAATTATCGACACAACAAAAGATACCCTTTACAGAGTGCCTTTTAATCCACTATACAAATAAGTTACATCTCCTTCATCACATATGAAGTAGTAGCCATTCGTATTATGATATTCAATTCTTCCCGCTACAAATATATCTTCATCATAGCAATAGAGATTGAACCTTGAGCCACAAGTGAGGGTATGCACAATATGCTTATCCTTATAACAATCAAAACGTTCAGTAGCGGGGGTTATATTTAAGCGTAAGCATTATTTACTCACTCCTAGTTTGATACGTTGCTTTTGATATTGAGCAAGTGTATC
>JAUMTV010000228.1 GCA_030531025.1 Turicibacter sp. | reverse complement strand
AATAATAATGATGTTTACAGAATCTATATAAGTCCAGATAAGTTTTTTACATCGTAAAAAACTTATAAGCCCTACTAATGGAGGAAACACGCTTCGCATGGTAAGTGACCCACGGCACAACGATCAAACATTTAGTGTGTCGTGATAAATGTAAATTTTATTTCTGTTTATATATAGTCAGGATTATGACTTTTATATTAGAAGTTCCCATGATATGATTAGAGCAAGTGTTTTAATGAGAGAAGAGGGTAAAATAGGATGCAAAAAATAGACAAACCAAGACGAATAAAATACTTAAAACAAGATATGAGTTTTGCAGAATTAATAAATGAGGATACCTACATTGAAGGACTATTATTTGAAAATACGCTAATTACAAATCTAATGCTTGATCATTTATATTTAACTAAATGTTATTTTAAAAATGTAACGTTTGAAAATTGTGAGTTTGATGGGATTGATCTTACGGATACGATATTTGAAAACTGTGATTTATCTAATCTTAAGTTAATGGATGGAACGATTCATCGTTGTGAATTTATTAATAGCCGTTTAACAGGTAGTGATTTTTCTAACTGCAATATTCAACAAACATTATTTTTTGAAAATAGTGCTCGCTATTCTAATTTTTCTTATAGTAAATTCAAAGGGGTTAATTTTATTAAAAATCAGTTAATGACTAGTAGCTTTAATGAGTGTAAATATTTAAAAGTGAGTTATGATGAGTGTAATTTATCAGAATGTGAATTTATTAATACACCATTAGCGACACTAGACTTTTCAACTTGTGAAATTTATGAGGCGACGATTCCAATTCAAAGTTTAAGAGGTTTAAGTGTTTCAAGTGAACAAGCGATTCAATTAGCACAATTGTTAGGTTTAAAAATTGTTTCCTAGTTAATAAAATAAAAATTAAATGTAGGAAGAGGAAAACGTCAGATGAACTATTATCATTATTATGAAAGTCCCGTTGGAAAATTAGTCATTGTACATAACGTCAAGGCCTTAAGTATTTAGATTTAGCTGATAGGCTTGAGGTTAAGGAAGGGGTTTTTCAACCAACAGAACTGATTCAACAGACTATTTCTCAACTGACACAGTATTTTAATGGAACACGCCAGGAGTTTGAATCTTCCTTTAGCGCCAATCGGTACCACATTTCAGCAACAAGTTTGGGAAAGTCTTCGAACGATACCTTTTGGTGAAACAAGGAGTTATAAAGAAATTGCAGTGCAGTTAGGTAATCCTAATGCAGCACGAGCAGTTGGAATGGCTAATAACAAAAATCCGATTTTAATTGTGACGCCTTGTCATCGAGTGATTGGAGCAAATGGGAAGTTAGTCGGATTTGCAGCGGGACTTGAAATGAAAAAATATTTATTAGCTTTAGAGGGAGTACAAAATGAACGTTAAAGCACAACTATTAGAACTAGCTGAGCCAAATTATCAACAATTTACTGCGCGATTATTACCAGGTATTTCAAATATTTTAGGTGTTCGCTTACCAGTACTACGTAAGATAGCGAAGCAAATTGCTAAAGAAAATTGGCGTGAATTTTTAAGACAAAATGACGAGGTCTACTTTGAAGAAATCATGTTAAAAGGAATGGTAATTGGTTACATTAAAGATGCCTCAGTGCATGAAATTATGAAATTTACAGAAACATTCGTTCCTAAGATTAATAATTGGTCGGTTTGTGACAGTTTTTGCGCGGGACTTAAAATCACGAAACAAAATCAACAACAATTTTGGCCACTAATTTGTTCATATCTTTCCTCAGAAGAGGAGTTTGAAGTGAGATTTGCCATTGTTATGATGTTAACTTATTATGTGGATAACCGCTTTGTAAATGAAGTACTGAATCGACTAGATCAAGTCTCACATTCTGGTTATTATGTTCGAATGGCGATTGCATGGGCTATCTCAGTTTGTTATGTCAACTATCCTAATTTGACACTAACTTATCTTAAAGAAACGAAGCTTGATACATTTACTTATCATAAGGCACTACAAAAAATTACCGAATCTTTAAAAAGTGACCTGCAAACGAAAGAGCTTATGAAACAAATGAAGCGCGTTCATAATTGTTAAAAAATCAAAATAATGTAATTTATTTGAAAAGTTATAAGTTTGAGAGTAGTATAGTAACTACTTAAAAATCAAGTTAATAAAGGAAGTGAGGATATGGTTTTTATTAAAATCTATAAAATCACAAAAAATTGTCATAAAAAGATTGAAGCCATTATGGATGAGAAAAAAACAGGGGATAGTGAGCTAATTTATAAATTTACAACAAGTAGTGGACCAATTCATCAATTAGATTCGGCTTACCATATTGTTCAACGATTTCCTGTGGATGAGTATGTAAAACCAGAAGTGGCTCATCAAATTGGAATGGAAGTAGCGACTCAATTTTTAAAAGATTACTCTGATTACGTTGTTGCAACGCATACTCACTCGAAAGTTTTACACAATCATATTATCTTTGTATCTAGCTCAATGAATGAAGATGAAGTTTATAGCAAATTGTATGAAGAGAAAATGCGCCAGCTTGTAGTTCACCTTACAAATGATTGTTGTGCGAAATATGGCTTATCAACAATTCAATATAAATAAGTTTGGAAAAGTTTTTCACAGTTGAAAAACTTTTGCCTTACTATATAAGTCCAGATAAGCTTTTTACATCGTAAAAAACTTTTAAGCCCTACTAATGGAGGAAACATGCTTCGCATGGTAGGTGACCATACCCCAGCAAAGGAGGATTGTTCGCCATGCTCACTGCTGTGGGCCCCATTCCCTACCAGTGGAGGA
>JAUMTV010000227.1 GCA_030531025.1 Turicibacter sp. | reverse complement strand
GGTCACCTACCATGCGAAGCATGTTTCCTCCATTAGTAGGGCTTGGGTCACCTAGCGATTATCAAAGATAATCTACTCCTCCTTTGCTAGGGCTTATAAGTTTTTTTACGATGTAAAAAACTTATCTGGACTTATATACTAATAGATATGGCTTCGTGTCTATGAATGATAAATATCAAAATATAAATTTAATAAATTCTCACTCGCTTCTTCAAAACGAATTTTTTCAATTAAAGCTTTTGTAATCTTTTCTTGATGTTTCGTTCGAGCTAACCGTTGGTGAATGAAGATTGGTAACTGCCAAAACCAAATACTTTGAAGTGGAACCTTCTGTACTTCTTTGTGATGCGTGATAAAGTATGCTTTTTCATCTTTTAATAAAAGTTCTTCAAATCGATCTTTCTTTAAGTGATCGCAGGCGATCCATAAAGCTACCTTAAAAAGATCATCTGGCGTTTCATCAAGATGTTGTTTAATGTAATCCTCAAAGATTTGATAAGGAAGCTGAAAATTCTTTTGAAACGCCTGAACTAATACGTCAAACTGAAAATTCTGTTGTAATCGCGTGGTAATATGTTGGCGAATGTTCTCCTTTGTTGCATCATCTAACAGTGAAGATAATGTGATGAGTTCAAGTGAATCGATTTGTGATAGATGTAACTCAATTAATGCTTGCAAAGATGGAATCTCACTTGAAATAGAAGTTGCTAACTGAGTATATGATGAATCGACTGCTTCGTTTAATAAGTTCTTTTTAATGAATAGGTGTGTTAACTGTTCTTGTAAAAATTGTTGAATACTAATTGAATCTTTCATTAAAGGTGAGCTCTGTGCTTCAATGAATGAAAGACAATCGTGCATCGTTGTTGTAGCTGGTAAATGGCTAAACAATAGTTGCATCACCTTTAATAAGTCTTCTTCATTCAACTCAATCATTGAAAGTAATGTTAGGGCAATTGCTCCCATTTTCTCAACTTGACGCTTCATCAAAGCCGTTAATGGCCTCGATCGTAAGTTTAAAAGTTGTTCGTAATATAAAATCAATTCAAAAACATACGATGTTTTAAAGTGCTTTTGATGAGCTCGTTGCATCAAATGAATGACTTCATCCACACTCATATACTTGATTATTAAATAGAGTGTAAAGGAGTCTAGGACGTTTCCATCATGATAAATTCGTGCCTCAATATAACTTTTATAAAGATGCGACACTTCTAAATAGTCATCAATCACTAAAAGATTTTCATGCATAAATTCAAATAACTCTTGTGCTTTAACGTTCAATCGTTCTAAGCTGTCATTTTTCTCATGTAATTCATTAATTAACTCAATGATGTCATTAAGGTACTTATAAATAAAATAAAAATTACTCAAATCCGCTAAAAAGGCATATTTCCGCTTAAAGGTAGCTGGTAAATGATGATACATTAACTCTAAATTCAGTTGTCGAATCTCATCACTTAAGACTTCGGATTCTTCTTTACTTAACACGCGTTGAATCGTACGCCCCGTCCAGTAACGATTAAACTGGGCTAAAAAATGTAAGAGATACTGCTTTGACTTAAATGCCTCAGCCGCTGTTTTTTTATATAGCTCATACGCAAATAATAAATTTCCGTGTTTAAATTGATAATAGGCTCGATGGTAATTTTGCCAAATCCCTTCTCCTTGATTCATGCATTCGGTGAGAATGCTCGTATAAGGAGGCAATAAATAATTTCTCTCTTCATTTGAAATGAGATGCACGGACTTATCTGGAAAAATAACAGTTTTAATCCCAGCTTTTTTAAGACGCAGGCAAGTTGAAAGATCAAGCACATAAGATTTTGAAAGTTTTAAAATCCCTGTTTCACTAATTTCTTCTTTAATCAAGTGCCTTAAATCTTTGAGGCGAACTCGGGCTAACTCATCAAGTGGAGCTAATTGATAGCGAAGCTGTTCCTCATCTGGATGATTTTGATACAGCTCATCTAGATTTAATTTTGAAAGGGCTTGAAAGAAACTCAAATAACGTTGTTCATACGTTGCCTTTTCACTTCCAGATAACAAATAGTTCACATCAATGACATGAATGCCTTGTGATTTATAGTAATCAAAGTTATTTTGATCAAGTGTGTGTTCAAGATAAAGCAAATAGACTGGTTGAAAGCTACTCCCTTGTAACTCTTTGACCCAATTTAAAATTAACTTCATATTTCGATCATTCAATGAGTACCCAATAAACAACGTAATGTTCGATGCAATAATCGACTTAACCATCGTTTCAATCAGACGAAACTGACTACTATATGACAGATAATCATTTTCTTTTAACACAACATTTTGATGTTTTACATCACCATGCATCTTAATTAAAAAATGTTTCGTTCGTGTCTGAGAAACTTCCTCATCTTTAGCAATGACATCATAAAAAAGCCCCCTGGCATCAATTGCTTTTTCTAATAAATCATCGTAATTCGTTGTAATCAAATAAATGGGGTTCAAGTTTAAAATTTCATCATGAATTTTATTACTTTGCAAATCCATATCAAAAATGTCTCGTAACAAATCATAATATTCTTTATGTCCTCGAAGGTTATAATATTTTTGAGGAATCCGTAAGTATTCATTTTGAGAATAACGATCTTTTTGTTCTGAAAATGGCCCTGAAAATCGATCAATAACTTCTTTCCAAGAAGGAAAATTAGAAAGCATAGACACACCTGCGCCTACAACGATGACCAGTTTATTATCTTCTGATGCTTTTTTTATAATTCGCAAACTTTCTTGTGTAAAAGGCTTCAACGCGCTCACCTCCGTCACTACTAATTTATGTCACTTTGTTCATTC
>JAUMTV010000226.1 GCA_030531025.1 Turicibacter sp. | reverse complement strand
TCCATGTTAATTCCCATCTTGCTTTTTAAATCTATCATAAAACATTATGGATACCCAAACCACATCAATGTAGTTTGGGTTTTCTTATTGCTTGCAAACTCAATTCTTTCTTAGAAGAAAGCCACCTTTTTATAAACCATTCGCTCTTTATGAATTTAGTGTTCAAATCATGAATCGCTAATCGTTGCTATTGCAACAGTTAGCCGCTTCATGCCCCCTTGTATCAAGAGGAACACTAGGTATTAAACATCCTGTCCCGCTACGTTGAATAATCTTGTTTAAATAAAAAGCTAAGCAACAAACCCCACCGCCCAATATCGGCACGATATGGGCAAATAAAGGGGATTGATGCTTAGTGATTGCCTGGTTATAGATTAAAAATCTAATAAGAAAAGGCTAATGACGTGTGAACGTGATTAGCCTATCCGTTTACTTATTGTTATTAGGAAGCCTTGAAGTTTAATACTGCATAGTAGCGGGATGGTTCATGTTTATTGGTATCAAAGTTTTAACCCTATCTCAAAAGATGATGGATACCCAAACCACATCTGTTGCTGTCGTTTGGGTTTTCTTATTTGTCTTGTGATTTCAATTTCCTCCCTAATGAGAAGATAACATTGAGTAATAAAAATAAATAACAGCTCAGCGCCAAGCGTATAACGCTAATGGCTGAACTGTGATTTACTTCCCTTGTACTAGCTTGATCTTTATAATGAAATCCCCCAATAGTTGCCTAGAGCAACCGTTGGGGGATTTCAAATTCTATATTCAATGACGTTTCCTTTGTATTTGGGGATTATTATCCCGCTAAGATGTCCCCTCTTCATTAAACAAAAACAACTAAACATCAATCGCCTGCGCCCGAATATCGGCACGATATAAGGCGAACTGCAAGATTGAATGTTTAGTGATGACTTTGTTTAGGATACGGAAAATAAGATAAGAAAAGGCTAATGATGTGTGAACATGATTAGCCTATCCATTTATTGTTGTTATTAGGGAACATTGAAGTAGAAATGCTACATGATAGCGGGATAGGCCATGATTAGTTCAATCTCCTTTTATATCTAACTCACAATAAGCATGGATACCCAAACCACATCAATGTCGTTTGGGTTTTCTTATCCTCTATCTACCTTGATGTTCTCTTGTATAAGAAGATTCATTTTATAATGGATAATCTCCTTTGAATGAAAAGTTTTAGATTAACATTCAATCCCCAATCGTTGCTTTGCAACCGTTTAAGATTGAATGTTCCCTCTAATCTAAGATAATTCCTGTATCAAACCATTCCCGCTACTAAAAACACCTATTGTTAGATAGCCCCTAAATAGCGTATCCACTTGCCCTAAAACATCCGCAGGATGTAGGCACAAGTGGATTGATATTTAGGAATAAATGTAGTTAGATTTTTCTTTGTAGCGGGAGGATTCATGTTTATTATTAGTACTTTTTAAACCTATTTTTAAAACACCATTGATCCCCACACCGCATTGATGTCGTGTGGGTTTTCTTTTGAAACTATAAATGTTTTCCTAATTTCTTCAATCAGACGAGGTCCCTCTATTCAAAGAGAAAAAAATATAAAAGAGGCTAATCATGTTGACACATCATTAGCCTCTTTTGAGATGGATTGAGTTTTGAATGACTCTTGAACATCCATCTATTTAACTATCTAAAATTCTTAATGCGGTGACGATTGAATCATAGGCACCTAAGATTCGATTCATGTTTAAGATTTCTTGTTCGATTTGCCCCATACTCTTTCCTTCGCTTTTCAACTGATTAATCACCGTTTCTGGGGATTGATATTTTTGTTCGAGCTCCCATTGTAACCGTTGTAAGCGATCCCTTATCTCTTCCATCATCCATCCCGTCCTTCATCTTTTCATAGCGGTTTTATTTCTATTTTGGCGCAACAAAACCAGTTTACCCACCTCTTTTCTCATTTTTTCACAAAGAAAAAATCTTTTTAGCATCCAGTCAGACCTTAGGGTTTCGGCCAATGGTTGGGTGTCTCCTACCTTTTTAGAAAAGAAACGAACGTTGTTTTAAGCTATGCAGAAAACTCCCCGAGTTTTCAATGATATTTACTCTTCTAGTCAGGTACCGTACACATACATTCTGATTTGATGGTGAGTGGATGGTTTTGCTGTGCCTAGTTTCTCATTTTTTTCCTTCACGTTTTTCTCATGAGTTCATCACCTCTTTTATTTAGAGAAATGTCTAATTTTTTAATTCATTAATCGATATCAAAAAAGAAGAACTTTCGTTCTCCCCTTCTATTTTCTTTTCACGTAGTTTGAGTTTAAGCTAATATAGCCTGCGCCCGATTTGAGTTTTCCAAGTCCATTTTCTTCTTGAATGATCGTGTAGACCTCGCCTCGTTTGACAGTACCCACAATTTTAGAGTTAAAATCGGCTTTTTGTCTGATGTTAAGTTCATCACAAATAATCTCAACTAAGAAGGACTGATCTGTTGCAGCTGTTATCTGAGTTCCCTCATTCACTTTTTCAACATCGACCTCATTCACCCATGAGATGATTTTGGATAATAATAATTTATTTCCATTCACTTTGGTTACTTCATAGGTGGAATATTTGACAAATGAAGCTATTTTTTGACCTGTGGCATATGTCGTCGCTGATGCTTTCACTCTGACTTGATCACCGACTTTAAAGCCTGATACTGATGTGATAGGCATATCATTGAGATAGCTTTTAATCATTTGAATAAAGCCGTTCCACCCTTTATCTAAGGTTCGATGTGGGCAATATTTGTTACTAAAATCTTGATGTTTCTTCACTTTATCAATGCCCCAACCCCGCTCTCTTAAGAGCGTAGCGATAAAGTGTGCGGCATTTTTTTCAGCGTTATCGA
>JAUMTV010000225.1 GCA_030531025.1 Turicibacter sp. | reverse complement strand
ACCATAGAATCATTTCGCTTTTATTTTTTTGTCTACTATAGAGGTACTATATCAGTGTCTCTTTTCATTCTTAACTTTTCATCATTTCTTCCATGACTTGCAATGCATTTTTTTCTAATCTTGATACTTGAGCTTGAGAAATTCCAATCTCAGCTGCGATTTCCATCTGTGTTTTGCCCATAAAATAACGATCATGTATAATTCTTTTTTCACGTTTACCTAATCGTTTGAATCCTTCTTCAAGCATCAGTTTAACGCTCCATTTTTCATCTGTAATACTATCGTCTCCAATTTGATCAATGAGATGAATCGTATCTCCACCATCATTATAAATTGGTGAATAGATAGAAATTGGATCAGAGATCGCTTCTACTGATAAAACAACATCAATGGGTTCCACACCGATAGCAGCTGCAATTTCTTCATTAGTTGGATCACGTTGTAATTCAATCGATAATTGATCTTTGATTTGAAGCACCTTATAAGCAGTGTCTCTTAAAGAACGAGAAACACGTAGTGAGTTATTATCACGTAAATAACGTCTAATTTCACCAATTATCATTGGTACCGCATATGTCGAGAATTTTACTTCATGCGATAAATCAAAGTGGTCAATAGCCTTCATTAATCCTAAACAGCCTACTTGGAATAAGTCATCCAAGTTCTCTCCACGATGATTAAATTTTTTTATAATGCTTAATACTAATCTTAAGTTTCCTTTAATAAGTTTTTCTCGGGCACTCATATCACCACTTTGAAATTTTTTGAATAAGTCAACCATTTCTGCATTTGTTAATACTTCTAACTTTGATGTGTCTACACCGACAATATCAACTTTATGTTTAGACATGATGGCCCCTCCTGTTGCATAACTTTGTTTCTACAAAAAAGTATGAGCAACATCACGTCATATCATTCATGATTTATCGGTTTATCATTTTCTATTTTTCGACATTCTATTTAGTCTTTAAGACCTCTTTTCGAATTTTATCAATAATTTTCTTTTCTAATCTTGAAATATAAGATTGTGAAATATCAAGTTTTTGAGCCACTTCCTTTTGTGTTAATGGATCTTCTCCACACAATCCAAAGCGCATATACATAATCTCTCGTTCACGTCGCTTCAGGCGATTAATCGCATCAAATACAAGTTGTCGCTCTACATCTTCTTCAATATCTTTATACACTTCATTTTCCTCTGTCCCCAAAATATCAGACAGTAATAGTTCATTCCCATCCCAATCTACATTTAATGGTTCATCTAATGATACCTCATGTCTAATTCTGTTTGTTTTTCTTAAATGCATTAAGATCTCATTTTCTATACATCTTGAAGCATATGTTGCAAGTTTAATATTTTTATCCATCTTGAAGGTTTGCACACCTTTAATAAGCCCAAGAGTTCCAATACTAATTAAATCCTCCAAATTGACACCTGAACTCTCAAACTTTTTCGCTATATAAACGACTAATCGCAAGTTATGCTCAATCAATGTTTGCCTTGCTAACTCATCTCCTGCTTGAAAGTTTGTCAAAATTCTAAATTCTTCTTCTTTTGATAAGGGCTCTGGAAGCGTCTCATTTCCTCGAATATAATTGACATACTTTTTTTTTCTTTTAAAAACATTTTCGAACAAATTAATAATAAACATCATTAACGAATGCATCTTATTTCCCCCTTAACTCCCTATCCACTTATATACTTCTAACAATACTCGGTTGTAATAAAAAATCATATTCATGAAATGAATTTTCTACTACTCCTATGAGTACGTTTCGAACAACTTGGCCATTAATTAATAATAAAGTTGGCTTAAAAACAAGTAAATTTTGTTGATCACTATTAATGACAGAATAACTAGTCTGCCAGGATGACAATCGATATTTTGCCAAAAATAGCTCTATTGATTCCTTTGAAACCATCTCTTTTGGAACCATCATAATAGGTAGATTTGTTCTCTCATCAACTAAATGATTTCCAGTATCCACAAATCCGCTTCCCTTTATTTCACATGGGCCACAAAAAATACGGACTTCGTACACAAATTGATTGATTAACTGCTGGTCGTTTAACCACCGAAACTTTAACACGTATACAACTGTCACAATAAACGCTAAAACTGCTAAGGTAAAAATATATGGAATAATCGTTAAATCAAATTTAATAAAATGACTAATTGTATAGATTCCGCCACTTAAAATTAAGCTCAAACAATAAAAATATAAGACTTTAGTCATAAAGTGCTTAACATCCTGTCTAGGAAATACAAGGATCAACATCACAAATGGAACCAATCCTACTAGCACCGTAAAATCCATTATAAATAGAAGCGTACTTAGGCCTATACTACCAACCAAGCCCAAGCTAACTCGAGAGAGCTTTAATTTTTCATCAGTTAAAATAGCTACACCATTTAAAATCAGATAATCATAGATTAAATTTTGAATGATGAACAGATCAAGATACATAAACCCCCTCCTTCTTCTAACGATTATTACTTTTATATTTTATATAAGTTCGAGTGTAAAATCTGTCAATTCTTTGTTGTATAACTAGATTATTTATCTAGTAAATCCCCTTATTTTGTAAAATTTTTTATGATGATTTAACGAACCTGAAATCATGATAAATTTAATGATTTAAAAAGTAGATTCCATCACATCTTTTTGTTTTAATCAATAAACTAGATACAAACAGAAATATATTTCACATTCTAAGGAACAGACTTAGTAGGCTAGTCTTTTTGGTAGAAAGGCTAACTATAGTAGCGCTAAAAGTTTTTCAGATATGAAAAACTTATCGCCACTTATATAGATACAAACAGAAATATTTTCTACATTTAATCCGTCAACCCAAATAGGGATGGTCATACCGTGGGTCACCTGCCATGCATTGCATGTTTC
>JAUMTV010000224.1 GCA_030531025.1 Turicibacter sp. | reverse complement strand
GATACATATCAATGGCTTCATGACTTGGATAGTAATGATTTTCATCACAAGTAAACATCTTCATCTCACCTGAACCAATCGCAAAACGATCACGTCCAGCTGGAACAACATCCACATTTGCTAATCCACGTCCTCCTTCTAAATAAGCTCCTTCACATTGGTTAGCAGCTGTTGCTCCTCCCCATAAAAAATCTTCTCTAAATGCCATATCCATTTCCCCCCATTAGTTTTTTCATTCTAAATTTTAACATGTATTGATTTTGGGTCATAGTGAAAGAAGTCGAAGACTACAAAATGAGGATCTATAAATGATGAGTTATAGATCCTCATAAAGTTACATCATAACTTTTTCTTATAACAAAGATGAATCTATGTTTGTTTCATTTACTTCATTATTTTCCTGCTTTTTCAGCTTCAAGATTCATTTTATCAATTTTTCTAATGAATGGGAGATAAACGAAGAATGATAGAACTAAGATAGCTGCTTGTAATAAAGCCGTTCTCCATCCTCCAACGATAAATCCTGAGATTACTGGTGGTGTTGTCCAAGGAACCGCAATTCCTGTGAATAAAGGAACTAATCCTACTGACATACAGAAATATGTAATAATTCCTGAAAGAACAGGCATTCCGATAAATGGTAGAGCTAAGAAAGGATTCATAACAATTGGTGTACCGAATAAAATAGGCTCATTAATGTTGAAGATTCCTGGTATTCCACCTAATTTCCCTAATTCTTTACACTGCTTAGACTTAGCGAAGAAAATCATATACATGACTAATCCGATTGTTATTCCAGCTCCTGTGACTGTCATAAATTGATCTAAGAATTGTCCTGTTACAATACGGCCACCATTTTCAATGGTTAATTCTAATCCTGAATCAATAATAGCTTGGTTCGCTAAGGCATTAGCTTGAAGAAGAGATCCCATAATTCCACTGACAATCGTTGAACCATGGACACCAAACCACCATAAGAATGGTCCAATTAATCCCATAACAATAACTCCACCTAAAGAATCGGTTAATCCTTGTAATGGTGTTTGGATGAATGAATAAATCGCTTCAATAAATGTTGTATCTAAAACAAACTTGAAGAAAGAATAAACAAGTGTTGCTCCTGTGATGACAACAAATGCAGGAATTAACGCTGTAAATGAGTTTGCTACTCCTTCAGGAACACCAGCCGGCATTTTAATTCGAACATCATGTTTCATAAACCATGAATAAACCCATCCAACAATTAAACCAATGACAATGGCTGTAATCATCCCTTGACCAGCTGTCCATGTTTTATCAATGACATTACTTACAACTTCTCCACTTTCAGCAACCACAAAAGAGTTTGTTGTTATAAGAAATACGACAACACCTAATACTCCAGCATTTAATGCTCGATAACCCTCATTTTTAACATACTCATATGCAATTCCCATAACCCCAATCAGTGCAACAATATTGAATGTAGCTCCGTACGCTTGATTTAATGGATCAATCCATCCCATTGCATTCAACCAGTCCACTACCGCTTGAACTGGAAAGTTTGCAAGTAATAAAAAGACAGAACCAACGATTGTTAATGGCATTGTATATAACAATCCATCCTTTAACGCAACGACCCCTTTTAAACTAACAAACTTCATAATAACAGGTACCACTTTGTTACTGAAAAACTCTTGCATGACAATTCCCCCTCTCAGGTTTTACTTTAGATTTAAAGCAAACTCTAATACTTTCTCACCATTCATCATTCCATAGTCAACCATTGGAATAACTGCAACTGGGATATTTTTAGGCTTACAAATTTGCTCTGCTGCTTTTAATCGATATCCCACTTGTGGGCCTAGTAAAGCAATATCGCAATTCTCTGTTTCTTTATCCATTTGTCCTTCTGGATAAGCGGCAATTTGTACTTCAAGTCCTTTTTTATTTGCTGCTTCTAACATTTTTTTCACTAACATACTTGTTGACATTCCCGCTGCACAAAATAATTTAATTTTTAACATATCCATTTCCCCCTCATTAATTATTAAATTTATCATTATAAAGTTCGATAAATTCCTCTGCTACAATCTTTAAAGTCTCTGTTGTCATCAACTGATCTTCAGCATGCATTAATAATAAGCTAAATTCTGATTTTTCACCCGCTGCCTCTTTTTGAATCAGTGAAGCATGGGCATGATGAGCTTCAACAAACACTTTAACACCGTCTGCCATTAACTGATTGGCTGCTTCGATGTTTCCTTTTTTTGCTTCTTGAATAGCCTCTACATATAAACTACGTGCTGTTCCGACTGCTGAAATAATTTGAAAGCTAATTAACTCATTGCCATTCATTATCTTTTGCCCCCTATTTCTTATCGTTGTTTCGTTCTTACATTGTTATTATAGCAACCGCTTACATATTTGGCTATTCTCTAACCTTCTTAAGAAAAAGATAACGCTTTCTGTGATTTGTTACATAAAAAAAACAACTAGGTAAATCACACAGAAACATAAAAAAAGCCCATGATTTCATGAGTTTTTTCACATAATATCGTGTTGACTTAGAAGGGATTGAACCTTCTTTCCTAGTTTCTCTAAAATGTAAAGTACGGGTATTTGTGTCGTCAAGTCTACTTCAAGATTTTCTCGGTCAAATGGCACATAGTAACTTAAAGTCACGTCGGACATTTTAGCAATGGTACTCGTTTCACTATTTGTAATAGCGACAATGGCACAATTGAAACTAGTAAATCTTTTTAATTGTTCAATTGTTTCAGTCGTTTCTCCTGAAACCGAAAGAGCAATAATAACAGATGCATCATAATATCCTGATGGAACGGGATAGTACGGATCATCGATATGTTGGGCTAGTTTCCCAACACTTGAAAAGTATCGTGCCCCATACTTAGCTAAGATGCCCGAATTACCAATACCGGTTAGAATGATTTTTTCAGAATAATAAAGTAAACTCGCTACTTCATCAATTTTTTTATTAAAGTCGTCCGACTCGGTTCGTTTGAAAAAATCCAGTAAAACGCCTAAGTCCCCTATTTTAACTTGACTTGGTTTTTGATTTAAATACATCTTATACTTCAATTTAAATTCTGAATAACCATTACAGCCAACTTTTTTACAAAAACGTAAAACGGTTGTTGTTGAGACATGGGCGGCTTCT
>JAUMTV010000223.1 GCA_030531025.1 Turicibacter sp. | reverse complement strand
AAACATTTAGTGTGTCGTGATAAATGTAGATTTTATTTCTGTTTATATATAGATTGACTAAAACTCTTCTAAATAATCATTACGAGATAGATGGTTAGGAAGATCAATTTGATTTACTGAGTCTGAAGAAGAGTTCCAAATTCCCCCGAATAATTGCTCAAGTAATTGTTCTAATTGAGAAAAAATTGATTCTGATCGTGAGATTTCATTTGAGTCAAAATAATAAATATTTGAATAGTCATTAAATGGATTAACTTCAGAATGAGAAAATGAGTTTCGATTATGATATGGATAGTCTTTATATGATGAATAAACTTCTACTTCTTCTATCTTTTGATTTTGAATCATAGATGCAATGGATGCAGTAGCAAAGCATGAGATGGCGCAAGCCACTAATAACCCAGTGATTAATGAACGATTATCGCGGCGTAAATAATTTAAAAGGCGTGTAATTGATTGCTTACTCTTTTGCATCATAGAATCGATGAAAGATTGTTTTTGTTTAGGTGTTTCATTAGTAACAGATTTAAGGTTTTCATGAAAGATAAAATCTTCTTCAAGCATTTTCAGTGAATCTGTTAACTCATCATTTGCATCTGTTGAATTATCGTCGAATAATGGTTCTTTATTATTTGTTTCCATTAAAATCCCTCCAATTTTTAACTAAATTTAGTATAACATTTGCAAGGTTAAAATGTGGCTAATTTCTATGTAAAAAGATTATTTTATTAATGTAAATATGTTAATTAACCGCAGAATATAATGTTTCATAGTGGGAGGGGTTAAGGATGCGAGACTTAAAGAAAATCATTAGTCAGATGACGCTTGAAGAAAAGGTTGGTCTTTGTTCAGGTTTTGATTTTTGGCGTTTAAAATCAATTGAACGCTTAGGAATTCCAACAGTTATGCTCAGCGATGGACCTCATGGTTTAAGAAAGCAATCAGATGACGCTGAGTATACGGATATTAATAAGAGTATAGAGGCAATTTGTTTCCCAAGTGGAGTGACAACCGCCTGTTCATTTGATCGGGATTTATTATATCGTTTAGGAGATATTCTAGGAGAAGAGTGTCAATCAGAAAACGTTGCAGTTGTCTTAGGGCCAGCCATTAATATTAAACGATCGCCATTAGGTGGACGAAATTTTGAATATTTTTCAGAAGACCCTTACTTAACGGGTGAATTGGCATTGATGTATATTAAAGGAGTCCAAAGTCATCAAGTGGGCACTAGTTTAAAACATTTTGCTTGTAATAATCAGGAAAGCCGCCGCATGACTGCAAGTTCGGAAGTAGATGAGCGAACGTTACGCGAAATCTATTTAGCTGGATTTGAGAAAGCGGTTAAAGAAGCTAAACCGTGGACTGTCATGGCTGCATATAACCGGGTCAATGGTGTGTTTGCCTCAGAATCGCCGTATTTATTAACAGATATTTTAAGAAAAGAATGGGGCTTCACTGGCTATGTTGTCAGTGATTGGGGAGCAGTTAATGATCGTATAGCTGGATTAAAAGCAGGGCTTGATTTAGAGATGCCGGGTAGTAGGGGAACAAATGATAAAAAAATAAAACGAGCAATTGAAAATCACACACTTGATGAAGAAATTTTAGACCAAAGTGTTGAACGGATTTTAACTAAAATTTTTGAATATGTGGATAACAAAAAAGAAGTTGTTTTTAATAAAGAGTCCCACCATCAAGTGGCACGTCAACTAGCTAATGAGAGTGCTGTTTTATTAAAAAATGATGGAGCTTTACCACTTTCATCTACTGATTGTAAGATTGCCTTTATTGGAGACTTTGCGAAGCATCCACGTATTCAAGGAGGAGGAAGCTCTCACATAAAAGCATTTAAAGTTAGTAGTGCATTAGATGCTGTATCAGTAGTCTGTCCTGTACAATTTGCTCAAGGATTTGTGACACATATTGATGAAACAGAACCCGATTTATTAAATGAAGCGATTGAGTTAGCGAAATCTAGTGATGTCGCCGTTATTTTTGCGGGACTTCCAGATGCTTTTGAATCAGAAGCATATGATCGTCAGCATATGAAACTTCCAAATTGTCAAAATGAACTAATAGAAAAAGCCTGTGCTGTTCAACCGAATACTATTGTTGTTTTACATAACGGTTCACCTGTTGAAATGCCTTGGGTTAATAAAGTTAATGCAATTTTAGAGATGTACTTAGGAGGAGAAGCAGTCGGTGAAGCAACGATTGATTTATTATTTGGTAATGTCAATCCATCCGGAAAGTTAGCTGAAACATTTCCAATTCGACTTGAAGATAATCCATCGTATCTATCATATCAAGTCGTTGATGATAAAATTTATTATGATGAAAAATTATTTGTAGGCTATCGCTATTATGATACAAAAGAAATACCTGTTTTATTTCCATTTGGTCATGGCTGCAGTTATACTACTTTTGAATACAGTCATCTAGTCGTTAATGAGACTTCTATTCGTGACGATGAATCATTAACTTTAAGTTTTGAAGTGACAAATACAGGTGACGTTTTTGGAAAAGAAGTTGTCCAACTTTATGTACAAGACTTAACTCATTCAGTCATTCGTCCAATTAAAGAATTGAAAAATTTTGAGAAGATTTCATTAGAACCTAATGAAACTAAGATTGTTACTTTCACGTTAAGTAAGCGGGATTTTGCTTATTATGAGACAAGAATCTCAGATTGGTACGTATCAACTGGAAATTATCGTTTATTAGTTGGAGCATCTTCTAGAGATATTAGGCTTCAAAAGACGATCTTTATTGAAAGTACAAAAAACTTACCTTTTGAAATAACTGCTAATACAACTTTTGGTGATTTAATGAAACACCCAGAATTAAATACTGTTATTTCAGGGTTATTAGAAGCCATGGGTGAAGAGAGTGAGGAAGGGGCGATTAGTAAAGACATGAAATTAGCGATGATTTATGATATGCCGATTCGTGCTCTTCGAAGTTTTCAAGGTGTGGATAATTATATTATTGAAAGTTTAATTACGACTTTAAATCAACTGATTAAGTAAGTGAATAAAAGAAGAGGATTTAGTGGAAAATTAAGTGTGTAACTTAATTTTAAAGGAGGCGAGTGTTATGAAGCTAGCACCTGCTCAGTTACACAGTCTTAATGAATTAAAATTAAAACGTTGTAGTACATTAACTAAAACTGCTGTGTATAAAGATGATGCAAAATCTAAAACACATCATAGTTAATGGAAT
>JAUMTV010000222.1 GCA_030531025.1 Turicibacter sp. | reverse complement strand
AGGTGACCCCTGGACTATAGTCTGCCTTTCACGGCACAACTATCAAATATTTAGTGTGTCGTGATAAATGTAGATTTTATTTCTGTTTATATATAGATGCTTCTGCTTTAAAGAAATGAAGATTTAGTGATGGAATTATGATAAAATAATGGTAAAAACCTATAATGAAATTAAATCTGATTAAAACATATATAAGTGCAGATAAATTTTCTTCATAGAAAATTTTTTAGCCCTAGCAAAGGAGGAGTAGATTTCTTTCAGAAATCGCTAGGTGACCATACCCTAGCAGTGGAGTAAACATGCTTCGCATGCTAGGTGACCCCTGGACGATAGGATGTTTTTATAAATAAAGGATATCAGTAGTTTTGTTTGCCACCTTAGATGTACAATACTTATCTTTTTTTATATAGATTAAATTAGAATAAAATGGGGGAGAGAGTTTATGCTGAAAAAATTAATCACAATCATCTTTTCGTTAGGTGTGTTGATGACTGTCTCTGGTTGTCAAAGCTCAGATGATGCTGTTTCAGGTGATGAATTTGTTGAACAATTTATTAACGATTTTTTATCATTCAAATATGATGAGAGCTCTTCAGAAACAGATTCAAATAAGCATTTAATTGAAAAGTTGAAAGGGAACTTTACGGAAGATGGTTATACTTCTTTTATAAGTCATAACTATGGGATGTTACCGATTCAAGCGGCCATTAAATTTGAATCAGACATCAAAGTAAATGAGGTTCAATTAACAGAACTATTTCATGATGAAACAGAGATTGGCTATGAGGTAGACGTCAAGTTACAGTTACCATCCGATGTTGCAACAGTTAATTTAATCTTAAGTCTTTGTCAAGAAAATAACCAATGGAAAATATACGCGCTTCAAGTGTCAAAAGTTGATGAGTTATTGCAATAAAGAACAACTACTAGGAAAAAGTAGTTGTTCTTTATCCTCTTATTAATGGAGAAAGTGAGAAGTTGAAAAGAAAAATAATTTTTAAATTTATAGTTCTCATTTGAGCGATTTGTGCATATGTTATATTGTAAGGGAAAAGAAACAAGGCGCTATAGCCAAGTGGTAAGGCAAGGGACTGCAACTCCCTGATCATCGGTTCAAATCCGATTGGCGCCTCCATTTTAATAGGTAAAAAAGGATAAAGTCTGTCAGAGCTATTCAAGGATGAATAGTTGTGACAGACTTTGTTTTTGTTATTAGTAAATGATTAAAGAGATTGTTCAAAGCGTTTGTGTCCCCACCAATCAGGCATTAACTCTTTTAATTTAACGGTTGTACGATGTTTATAATCCGTTAAAATTTCAATTTCACCACTATCTTTATCTAACTCCATTAAAAGTTCTCGACAAGCTCCACAAGGTGAACCGACACTCCCATCTGATACAATACAAACTAACTTATCAATTTGATGTTCCCCATTGGTAAACATATTAAAAATTGCATTTCGTTCAGCACAAATTCCTAAGCTACAAGGAGCATCAATACAAACACCAGTATAGATGTTGCCTTGTTTACTTAAAATAGCAGCTGCTACTTGGCCACCGGCAATAAAAGGGGAAACTTCACGATCATGTTGAACGGCTTTCGCTCGTTGATATAACTCTTCCCAACTATCCATTTATTTTTCATCCTCTCTCTTTGAAGTTAAAGTTATTATAATCGCACATCAGGTTTTTTCAAAAGGTATTTCTTTTATGGATAATTTTGTAATATGTGAGGGTAGGAGTTTGCGTGATTATTTGATATAATTTAAGATAGTTGAAATGCGGGGGGAAATAATTCTTTAAAAGAGAGCGTGCCACGTTTTAAACTATGACAGTAGAAATAATCAGAAAGGGATGACATACAATGTTAAATTCTTATTTTTATATGACGATGACGAATGATTCAATTGTTTGCCAACAAAATGCTTTAGATGACAATCAAATTTTACGTGCCATCTTTTTAGTTTTAAGTCGTTTTGAACGCGATCCAGATTTAAAGATGGCTCGCCATTGGATGCTTGAGAGTGAAAAGTGTTCATTAGAAGAGTTAGAACAAAAGTTTTTAGAGTTTAAACGACTCATTCATGATCAAGATGATAGTGAATTATTACTTGAGTTTGATACTGAAAAAATTAATGTCAAAGCGAAAACAAAATTAGTTGGAATGTTTTGTTCAATTGCGTATCTTTATACGAATTTACAACCTGATGGCATTATTAAGAAAAATCTTCATCACGATATGATGACGCATGGAATTGATAATATTAAACGTCATTTAGATCGTGAAGGGTTAAAACCATACCGTATCGTTCAGAATGCATCGGAAAATAATGTTTGTTAATCTCGTTTAAATGGTCAAAGTTTAAAATAATTTATGACTCTCTTTCGTATACTGTAGTAGGACGAAGGGAGAGATCATATGATGGTTGATAAACAAGCGGGGATTTTAAACGATCGGTTATTATGGGGGCAAAGTATTGAGAAGACTGAGTCAAATTTAAAAGTTGTTAAGAAGCTTGAACCAGTGTCTCGTTTAAGTTTAAGGAGTTATTTAAAGTTAACCTTTCGACAAAGAAAAAATGAGTTTATTCCTAAGAAAATGACGTGTAAACAGCTTACTCAATCTCATTACCAACAGCAACACGATCTTATTCTCACCATGCGTACTCAATATGAGGCACGTCCACATAGTTAAGTTAAAACCCACCTGATTTCAGGTGGGTTCTTTTAATCTTTATGGATTGAAGTATAAATATTGAAGCGGACGATAAAAAAGAATAAAACAACCTAAAATGATAAGATAAATGAGTAGCGGGTTATGATGATAAGGAAGAACAATACCCGCTATAGTCAAAAAAATACCGAGGATGATTCGATAGCCACCTTCAAATTGACAGAGCTCTTCTTCATCAATCGGATGGTCATATTGCTCACAAAGCTCATTTAAACGTGCGGTCTTATGAGGCACCCAATTCAAAAAAATCATCCCAACGCCAAGGACCATCAAACAAATACCTAACGTAAAGAAAAATAGATGAATTACCCACATACTTATGCTCCCTTTAATACATAACATCTTTTAAATATAATTATAAATTGAAATCGTTGCAAGAGTTGTAGAATTTAAGTGAATTTTCTATTATTTTTAAAATTCAGATACTAATAATGAGTACAAAGATTAAAATGGAACTTTAAAAGAGCTAGTGATAAATGATAAATAAACTTTCTTTTTAAATATATA
>JAUMTV010000221.1 GCA_030531025.1 Turicibacter sp. | reverse complement strand
ACGGCAAGTTATTTGGGAATCATTTCGAAAATGCCATCGCTGAAATTGACAATCCGTATCCACATGAAAAAGGTCACTTGTTCGCCTTAGAAGTTAAAATCAATGATGAGATGGTAAGTAGCCTTATCACTGGTGATAAGATGTATGCTATTTTTAAACAACAATCTGTGGTGGAAAGCGGAACGATTGTTGCAGTTGCCATTGCGAATGACAAAGCAGCTATTAAGAAGTTTTATAAATTCGATGATGTAATTGTCTTACGATCACCGACTTCTGAAAATGAGGGGCCTATTACAATCGTGGGTGATCAGGTTAATGAAGTGTGTATTTTAGGAAAATTCGTTGGCATTGTTAGCCCATTTATTGATTGATGATAAAAAAAAGCCTCACCATGATGAGGCTTTTACTGTAATAATCGGAGGATTAAGACAATGAAAGTTGCATTATACGCGAGAGTTTCAACAGAACAACAAATTGAAAACTACAGTATCCCGCTGCAAAAAGAACGGATAAAAGCGTTCTGTGCTGCTAAAGGCTGGACTGAGATTACTGAATACGTCGATGGTGGATACAGCGGTTCTAATTTAAATCGTCCTGCTCTTGAACAGTTACAAAAAGATATTAAGGATAAAAAAATCAATGCGGTGATCGTTTATCGTCTCGACCGATTAAGTCGAAGTCAACGCGACACCCTTTACTTGATTGAAGAAATGTTTTTACCTAACAACGTGGAATTCATTTCAATTTCAGAAACTATTGATACCTCGACCCCATTTGGTCGTGCAATGATTGGAGTGATGTCGGTATTCGCCCAACTAGAACGCGAAACAATCACCGAACGTTTACGATCAGGACGATTAAAGATGGTCAAAGATGAGGGATTGTGGGCAGGTGGTCCCGATAGCTGTCCCTATGGTTTTACAAGGCTAAAACGTGGAAAATTAGTCATCAACGAGGACGAACGAGCTCATATCGTTAGAATATTTGAAGAATACGTCACGTTAAAGTCTTATATTAAAGTTCAAAAAAAGCTTGAAAAAGAAGGGTTTAAACCATTAGCCGAGTGGCGAATTATTCCACTCTTAAAAAATCGCGTTTACCTCGGAGAAGTTTCATTCGGTGGTGAATGGTACCAAGGTGCTCATGAAGCGATTATATCTGAGGATTTATTTAATGCCGCACAAAAAGTCAATGAACACTTTAAAGGTTACAATTTTGGGAAAATAAAAAACAATGTCTTTAGGCAAAAGGTGATTTGTGGGTGTTGTGGTGAGACTTATCGTTCTTATAGCAAGAAGGATAAAAAAACGGGAATCACTTACTACTATATGGTCTGTCGTCGTCGCAAAACGCCTGCTCGCTATGATAGTAAATGTTTTAACCGCAATATCAAACGTGCTGATTTAGAACACGAAATCTTTAATCGAATTAAAAACTTAGAAACGAGTGGTGAAATCCAATTGACTAAAAAAGCTGAACCGATTGACTACGAACAAAAGATTAAGGAAATTGATGATAAAATCAATAAACTCCTCGATTTATACATAGATGAGCGACTTCCTAAAGCCACGCTTGATGCGAAATTAGCCGACTTTAATGCTCAAAAAGAAAAACTATTATCAAAGTCAAAAGAAACGGAATACGAAGTCTCTATGATGGAGGAATTGCTTAAAAAAGGAATTCCTAATTTATTTGAATGTGATTTAGATACTCAAACTGCGATTATTGATTTATTTGTTGATAAAATTATTGTAAAAGAGGATGGATTACAAGTGATTTGGAATCAGTGATTGGAGGAATACTGATGCAAGTGGCATTATATGCAAGAGTTTCAACAGAACAACAAATTGATAATTACAGTATCCCCTTACAAAAGGAGCGAATAACTGCATTTTGTATTTCCAAAGGTTGGGATAACGTGAAAGACTACATCGATGCAGGATATAGTGGGTCTAATTTAAATCGTCCGGCTCTACAGCAATTACAAAAAGATATTAAACATAAGAAAATTGATCTGGTGATTGTTTATCGATTAGATCGACTAAGTCGAAGCCAACATGACACACTCTTTCTTATTGAAGAATTATTTTTACCTAATAACGTTGAATTTATCTCAATCTCAGAAACAATAGATACAAGTACCCCATTTGGACGTGCAGCGATTGGTGTTTTATCCGTATTTGCTCAACTCGAACGGGAAGTCATTGTTGATCGTTTACGAGATGGTCAATATAAGAAAATTCAAGAAAAAGGGTTATGGGTTGGAGGCGGAATCGTTCATCCCTATGGGTATATTCAAGTAACACCTGGAATGTTAAAAGTAGTCGAGGAGGAACGTCAACACATTATTAGATTGTACGAAGAATTTATTAAACTAAAATCTCCAACTGCAGCTAGAAAAAAATTAGAGGCAGAGGGATTTAAAAAATTAAACCATAATCGTGTCGTTCGTATTCTTCAAAATCGATTGTATCTCGGAGAAGTGTCTTTTAAAAAGGAATGGTTTCAAGGCACTCATGAACCTATTATATCCACTGAATTATTCAATCAAGCTCAACAAACCTTTGAAGAAAATCGAGTGGCTTCCTTTACCAAATCTAAAAAAAAGCTATTTACAGGGAAAATTATTTGTGGTTGTTGTGGTGAAAACTATGCTATTCAATATAGTTCTAAGACAACTTCATCGGGTAGAGTTGTAAATTATCATAACTATGTATGCCGTCGTCGTCAGCTCCCCTCACGTTATGAGAGTAAATGTTTTAATCGACGAATCAAATGCTCAGACTTTCACCATGAAATTTTTAATCGTATCATGAATTTAGAAGTGAGTGGTGAAATTAAAAGACCTAAACCCCTTAATTTCACTAAACAATTAAATCAAATAGATAAAAAGATAAATAAACTATTAGACCTTTATATGGAAGAACGGTTATCTAAAGATTTACTGGACACTAAATTAAACAATTTGAATACACAAAAAAAGGAACTTCTAATGAAACAACAGGAAATAACAGAAATTTCAAAAGTTCAAAAAGTTATTAACAACGGTATTCCTAACCTCTTTGAATGCGATACGGAGACGCAAACAGAAATTATCAATCTATTCATAAAAAAAATAATTGTAACTAACGATAGTTTAAAAGTTATTTGGAATAACTAATTTTTTACTTATTTTCGGTTTTCAAGTAGAGCATATACAAGGATGCGGGAAAACTACCACAACTTATGCTTTCATTGATTACTTAAAGCAACA
>JAUMTV010000220.1 GCA_030531025.1 Turicibacter sp. | reverse complement strand
ACGGCAAGTTATTTGGGAATCATTTCGAAAATGCCATCGCTGAAATTGACAATCCATATCCACATGAAAAAGGTAATCTGTTCGCCCTAGAGATTGAAGTTAGTGCTGAGATGATAACCAGACTTACTACAGATAATAAGGTGTATGTCCTATTTAAAAAATTATCAGAAGTAGAAAACGGAACGACTGTTGCTGTTTCAGTTGCTAATGACAAAGCCATGATTAAGAAGTTTTATAAATTCGATGATGTAATTGTCTTACGATCACCGACTTCTGAAAATGAGGGGCCTATTACAATCGTGGGTGATCAGGTTAATGAAGTGTGTATTTTAGGAAAATTCGTTGGCATTGTTAGCCCATTTATTGATTGATGATAAAAAAAGCCTCACCATGAGGCTTTTACTCTAATGAGCGGAGGATCAAAAAAATGAAAGTAGCATTATATGCGCGTGTGTCAACAGAGCAGCAGATTGAAAACTACAGTATCCCGCTACAAAAAGAACGAATGAAAGCTTTCTGTACGTCTAAAGGATGGAATGACATAACAGAATACGTGGATGGTGGCTATAGTGGTTCTAATTTAAATCGCCCTGCCCTACAACAGTTACAAAAAGATATTAAGAATAAAAAAATTAATGCGGTTATTGTTTATCGTTTAGATCGTTTGAGCCGAAGTCAGCGTGACACGCTTTACTTAATTGAAGAAATGTTTCTACCTAATAATGTGGAATTTATATCTATCTCAGAAACAATTGATACCTCTACCCCATTTGGTCGAGCGATGATTGGTGTCATGTCAGTATTCGCTCAACTTGAACGTGAGACAATCACTGAACGTTTACAAAGTGGTCGTCTCAAAATGGTTCGTGACGAAGGCTTGTGGGCAGGCGGTGCATATAAAAGTCCTTACGGATATAATCGACTTGAACGTGGAAAATTAGTGGTGAATGAAGAAGAACGTCAACATATCGTGAGGATATTCCAAGAATACGTCACATTAAAGTCTTATATTAAAGTGCAAAAGAAATTAGAAAAGGAAGGCTTCAAACCTCTACGAGATATTCGTATTATCTCCTTACTTAAAAATAGAGTTTATATTGGTGAAGTTTCTTTTGCTGGCAAATGGTACAAAGGTTCACATGAGCCAATTATCTCTGAGGATTTATTTAATGCAGCACAAAAGATTAATGAACACTTTAAAGGTTATAACTACGGGAAAATAAAAAATAATGTATTCAGGCAGAAAGTGATCTGTGGATGTTGTGGTGAAATCTATCGTTCTTACAGCAAACAAGATAAAAAAACAGGCATCACTTATTACTATATGGTCTGTCGTCGGCGCAAAATGCCTGCTCACTATGACAGTAAATGCTTTAATCGAAATATCAAACGATCAGATTTAGAAAAAGAAATCTTTAATCGCATTAAAAATTTAGAAACAAGCGGTGAGATCGAATTTACTAAAAAGAGCCAGCCTATTGACTACACGAAAAAGATTGAAACTATCAATGATAAGATAAATAAACTACTCGATTTATACATGGATGATAGACTTCCACAAGTCACACTAGATGCAAAACTCGCTGAGCTTAATAGTCAAAAAGAAAAATTATTAACACAGTCCAAAGAATCGGAGTATGAAACGACTATCATGGAGGAATTTATTAAAAACGGGATTCCTGACCTATTCGAATCTGACATAGACACACAAACAGCTATTGTTGATTTATTTGTAGATAAAATCATTATTAAAGATGATGGATTACAAGTGATTTGGAATCAATAAAAGTATTGAGTAATATTCGGAGGAATCAAAATGAAGGTAGCATTATATTTGAGAGTCTCAACAGAGCAACAAATTGATAACTACAGTATTCCCTTACAAAAAGAACGTCTCCAGGCTTTTTGTACATCTAAAGGATGGACTGATACAACGGAATATATTGATGCAGCTTATAGTGGTTCTAATCTAAACCGCCCTGCCCTACAACAGTTACAAAAAGATATTAAAAATAAAAAAATCAATATGGTAATCGTTTATCGCTTAGATCGTTTAAGTCGGAGTCAGCGTGACACACTTTATTTAATTGAAGAACTATTTTTACCTCATGAGGTTGAGTTTATCTCACTAACTGAGACGATTGACACGACGACTGCTTTTGGACGTGCAGCGATTGGGGTTTTATCCATATTTGCTCAGTTAGAACGTGAGACGATTCTTGAACGTTTAAGAAGCTGTCACCACAAAATGGTTCGAGAAGAAGGTCTATGGTCAGGTGGTTCAGCCACAAGTCCTTATGGTTACGCAAGACTAGATCGCGGAAAATTAGTCGTCAATGAACAAGAACGTAAACATATTGTACGCATATTTAAAGACTATGTGAAATTAAAATCTTATACGAAAGTTCAAGATAAATTAGAAAAAGAAGGCTTTACTAGACTTAAAGTTAAACGCATTGTTCATCTCTTACAAAATCGAATTTATCTTGGTGAGGTCTCTTTCGCAGGTGAATGGTATAAAGGCTCACATGAACCAATTATATCTGAAGATCTATTTAATCAAGTACAACAGACCTTCAAAGAAAATAGAGGTTCCAATTTTGGAAAAGTCAAAAATAAAGTTTTTACAGGCAAAGTTTTTTGTAGTCGATGTGGTGAAGAATATCGCCCTTACTCTCATACGGATAAATTAGCAACTGGTGATAAGGTTACTTATCATTATCTAATCTGTAATCGAAGAAAAAGACCTTCCCATTATGAAAGCAAATGTTTTAATAGAACAATTTCGCGTAATGAATTTGAAAAAGAAATCTTCATTCGTATTAAAAAATTAGAAACCAGCGGTGAAATTGAATTAAGTCATAACCCGATGAACTATACTAAACAAATTAAACGTATTGATAAGAAAATAAACAAACTACTTGATCTCTATATGGATGATAGATTATCTAAAGATTCACTAGATATGAAACTAGTTAACTTAAACAATGAGAAAAATGAATTGTTAGCAAAATTAGATGAAATAGATAATGAAGTCTCAGAAATGACAGAGTTTTTAAAAAATGGGATTCCTAATCTAGTTGAATGCGATCTAGAAACTCAAACAGCTATTGTTGATTTATTTGTTGATAAAATCATTGTAAAAGACGATAGTTTACAAGTCATCTGGAATCAATAATTTATTTTTTTGATCTAATTTTTCGGTTTTCATATACTAACCACACAGACAGCCCAGATCAGCCCAAATCCATTGGTGCTTAAAATCTCTTTTGAGAAA
>JAUMTV010000219.1 GCA_030531025.1 Turicibacter sp. | reverse complement strand
TGAAGGAGTTGGGACAAATTAAGTTAGCTTTATTAGCTTAAGAAAAAATTCCGATCAAGTATCGGATTTTTTTACACCTAGATTTATTGGTAAAAAAAGGTATAAATTAAGTAGTTTATTAAAAAACAGGGCTGAGAAAGGAAGGAATATGGATGACTAGCTATTTATTTAAACATAAATTTTGGTTAGCCTTAACTGTAATAGTAGGGGTAGTTGAATCATTATTTGAAGTGTATATTGCACTTTTGATTCAACAATTAATTGATTATATTAGTGGTGGAGATATGGATGGATTTCTTTCGGTCATCACATTTGGGATTGGTTTTTTCATTGCTATGGGAATAATGGAGTATGTAAGAAGTACCTTGCAAGCACTGTATATTAAAAAAACGTTAATGAGGATTAAAGAGAAAGTATTTAAAGGGATATTAGCTAAAGATTATGCCTCGTTTTATGAATGTAATACAGCAGATTATTTATCTCATTTAACAAATGATATGAATTTATTAGAAGTAAATTATATTTCACCGTATTTATTAATGATTGGTGATCTTGTCAGACCTTGTCAAGTTAAGTGTGTAAACTATTTTTAAAATTATAAATAGGGTGTTAAACGATCTGGATATAAAATTAATAATTGGTTCAATATTTGGCTCCAATTTGAAATTTGTCGTTGCCACTTCTTAGTTACTTCTACTGTCTGAAGATAGATTAATTTCATAACAGATGTTTCATTTGGGAAAGCTCCTTTGCCTTTTAAAACTTTTCTTAATTGGCTATTGTAGCTTTCGATTGAGTTTGTAGTATCAATCATTTTTCGAATTTCTTTAGGGAATTTAAACAGTTGATAAACCTCTTCGATGTTATTTTCCCAAACTCTAACCGCTAATGGCACAACGGGATTCCATTTATTCTTAAAGGTTTCAAAGGCTTGTTCTGCTGTTGGGTGATTGATTGCTTGATAGATTTGTTTTTAATCATAACAGAATGATTTTCTATCTTGATATGAAACGAATTTCGTTGATTGTCGGATTAAATGAACTAAACAACGTTGAACCAGAGTAGAAAAACAGCTTGAATGGCTTGTTTAAAACCACTTAAACCATCTACACAGGCGATACAAATATCCAAAACGCCACGAGCTTTTAATTCATCTAATAAACTCATCCAGTAAGAAGCGCTCTCTGATTCACCAATTGAGAGGCTTAAGACATCTTTACGGACATCCAAAGACAGTCCTATGATACAATAAACAGCTTTACTTGAAGCACTGATTCCATCACGCACTTTAACATGAAGAGCATCTAAATAAATGATAGGGTTGACAGCTTCAAGGGGTCTTATTCCCTACCAGTGGAGGAGAGATTTACTTTGTAAATGGCAGGTGACCCGTTGCCACTCCTGAATAAGTGGAATTCCCTTGTCAGTGACAGCAGAGATTGTTTCATGTGACGGTTCAAATCCATAAATATCTTTTAACGTTTTAGAAATATCACGTGTGGATAATCCTTTAGCATAAAGTGATAAAATCTTATCTTCAATTCCAATGACCTTCGTTTGACGCTTAGGGACAATTTGGGGTTCAAATGATCCTTCACGATCTCTGGGAGCCTGAATCATTGTTTCACCAAGACGTGTTTGAATGGTTTTGGGTTTACGCCCATTTCGTGTATTTGAAGTTGATTTATGCCGAAAATCATATCGGCTATATCCTAAATGTTGTTCTAATTCAGCTTCTAATGCCCGTTCAATAAAGCCCCCGAACATGTCTAACAAAGCGGCTTCGATATCACTAGCAGATTTAATTTCGTATTCATCTTGAATGAGGTTAAATAATTGGTTCATTGCAGCTTTTCTTGTCATAAATGATAAACTCCTTCGAAAATAGTTAACTTATTATGGAAATAGTTCTAAGAGTTCACACACTTTATCTTACAACCTCTCTTGTCATCTTTATTGGAACAACCATCCTCATTTGTTCGATTAATATTTGGGTCGCTTTATCAATCTTTGCTATGGGTGCCTTTTTATCTATTGTTCCTTCATTATTTGGATATGCATTAAAGCGACGTCAAAATCTTGTGTCTGAACAACAAAGTGTATTTACAATGAAGTTAAAAGATATTTTAGAAGGTTATGAGGTAGTGAAGTCTTATCGAATGACTAATTCAGTAAGAAGTGAGTTTGATTCGATTAATGACAAAACAGAGACTTATAAGTTTAAAAGTGCGCATTTAAAAGCAATGACACAATCGATTGCAATGGTGTTAGCTATTGGAACACAGGTTGCTGCTATGGCTATTGGGGGTTACTTTGTTTTAAATGGCGATATGACTGTTGGGATGTTATTTGCTGTCATTCAATTAGCGGGAGGAATTCAAGGTGCAATCAAGCGCTTGATGGAGCGAATGACAATGATTAAAGGAATGACTGCCGTTAATCAAAAGTTAATGACCATTATTCAAGCAGCTGAGACAATCGATGAAGAAGAAACACTGACTCAATTCAAAACAAGTATTTTACTTGATAATGTTAGTTTTGCATATGAAAAGAAACCTGTTTTAAATAAAGTCTCTTATACTTTTGAAAAAAATAAAAAGTATGCCATCGTTGGTGAAAGTGGTTGCGGTAAATCGACGCTTATAAAATTGATGATGGGATATTATCGTAATTATGACGGAACGATTTCAGTCGATGGTCAAGATGTGAATGGAGTAAAACCTTTATCAGTGACTGCATTAGCTTCGATGATTCATCAGAATGTTTATTTATTTGATAAAAGTATTGCGGAGAATATATTACTTGAGCATGAATTTAATGAAACACAACTTGATCGGGCGCTGAATCGAAGTGGAGTAGCAAGATTCATCTCTCAATTAACAGATGGATTACAGACAGCGGTTGGTGAGAATGGGAAAAATTTATCTGGTGGACAAAAACAGCGTGTGGCGATTGCACGTGCTCTTATTCAAGAGATGCCTATTTTAATACTTGATGAAGGAACATCAGCTCTTGATTTACAAACTGCCTATGATATTGAAAAAACATTACTTAGTATTGATGATTTAACTGTTATTACAATCACACACAAATTAAGTGATGAAATTTTATCACAGTATGATGAAATTATTGTGATGGATCACGGACAGATTGTGCAATCAGGAACGTTTGATGAGTTACTTCATCAGCAAGGAGCTTTTTATGATTTATATACGTTAAAGCAGGACGAATTTGATTTATCCTTAGCAGGATAAAAAAAGAGTCCGATTTTATATCGG
>JAUMTV010000218.1 GCA_030531025.1 Turicibacter sp. | reverse complement strand
GCAATGAAGTTTAACATGTCTTGGATTGATTTTGATCCGAATGTTACTTTTTCATCGTTTACAATCATACATGGTACTGACATGACTTTATGTTTTGTTTTTAATTCTGGGAAGTTGGCGATGTCTAACATCTCAGCTTCTACGTTAGGGTTTTCGATTGCGATACGTTGTGCTCCAACTACTACGTCTGGACATAAGTGGCATGATAATGAAACGGCTACTTTGATGTTAACTTTTTTATCAACGGCTTTGATTGCTTCTAAAACTGATGCATCTAATGCTTGTCCTGGTCCAGCTAAGTTATAGATTGCTAATAAGAATGAGTTTAACTCATGTCCACCAGGTACACCGTGGAATTTAACTCCAGCATAGTTTCCATCTTTATCAACTAAAGCAACAACTGGGAATTTGTCAGCATTTACTTTTGCTTCTAATGCTGCATCTTCACCTTTAGTTTTAACAACGGCTTCTAATTTATCACCTAAGTCAGCGATATCAATCACTAAGTCACGTAATTCAATTGATTTTTCGTTTGTTGGATCAACAATTGTAACTAAAGTCACATTGTTTTCCATGCGTCCTAATACTGTTGCAATTTGTCCGCGTAAGGCGTCATTTAATAACGCAGAGCGTCCACTTTGAGCCACGTTTTGTTTTGGTGCCATTTTTTCAGCTTCTTCTGCTGAATGTGGTTGTGGTGTTTCTTCGATTTCTTCGTCAACGATTCCTAAACGTTCTTTTTCATGAGCCACATATTTTTCTGCTTCTAATGAAGCGATTGCTCCATCGGCAACAGCTGTTACAACTTGGCGTAATACTTTAGGACGTAAGTCTCCCGCTGCATAAACACCCTCTACACTTGTGTGCATGTTTTCATCTGTAATAATGTATCCCCATTTATCCATTTCAACTAAACCATTGAATACTTTAGTTTGTGGGACATATCCAGCAAAGATAAAGATACCAAATGTTTCATCATCAGCTGCAACATGTTCCCAAGTTTCTTGTGTTTGGTTGTTGATGAATTTCACACGACGTAATAATTCATCTCCAGTTGCTTCAACAAGTTCAGTGTTGAATTTAACTTCGATTTTTGGATGAGCTAATACTTTATCTGCAATTGTTTTTGCACATGTGAATTCTGGTTCACGAGCGATTACTGTTACTTTACGAGCAAATCGAGTTAAGAAGATTGCTTCTTCTGCTGCAGCGAATCCTGCACCGATGACGAATACTTCTAATCCTGTGTAGAATTCTCCATCACATGTTGCACAGTAAGCAACTCCACGCCCACGATATTCAGCTTCACCTGGGAATCCTAATGTACGAGGTGTTGCACCAGTTGCAATAATTACTGAACGAGTTTCGAAATCACCATTTGTCGTTTTTAAAACTTTAACTTCACCTTCTAATTTAGCTTCTAATACTTCAGCTTGCATGAATTTTACTCCGAAGTCTTCAGCTTGAAGATGCATTTCTTCCATTAATTTTGGACCAGTTGTGTGACGAATTCCTGGATAGTTCACAATTTCATTTGTTGTTTTAGCTTGTCCACCAACTGAAGATTGCTCTAACACTAATGTTTTCATTTTAGCGCGTCCTGAATAAATTCCGGCAGACATCCCTGCAGCTCCTCCGCCGATTACAATTACATCATAAATAGTTTTCGTCATATGTAAATTCCTCCTATAAAATCTCTCTCACCTATGATTAATTAATAAAATTTAATTTTTCATATCATTTCTTTATTATTCGATTAGAAGAAAGTAGAATGTTAATCCTCTACTTTCTTTTTAGATAAATTTCAAGCTTTAAATCGATCGATTTAGTCTTATAGTTTACCAACTAAGTCTAAGCTTGGTGTTAATGTTTCTTGTCCTGGTTTCCATTTTGCTGGACATACTTGATCACCATGTGCGGCTACGAATTGTGCAGCTTGCACTTTACGTAATAATTCATCTGCATCACGTCCGATTCCATTATCATGGATTTCGTATGCTTTAATCACACCTTCTGGATTGACAACGAAGCTTCCGCGTAAAGCCATTCCTTCTTCTTCAATCATAACATCGAATGCACGTGTTAATTTTCCTGTTGGATCGGCTAACATTGGATATTTGATTTTTCCAATTGTTTCTGATGCATCTGCCCAAGCTTTATGAACGAAGTGTGAGTCTGTTGATACTGAGAAGATTTCGCATCCGATTTCTTTGAATTGTTCGTATTTATCAGCTAAGTCTCCTAATTCTGTTGGACAAACGAATGTGAAGTCTGCTGGGTAAAATACATAAACCGCCCATTTCCCTTTTGCAGCTTCTGCTGTAAATTCTTTAAAATCTCCATCTTGATATCCTTGAACCTTATAATCAATGACTTGAGTTCCGATTAATGACATTGTAAATTCCTCCTCTAAACCTATTTTAATTCATTTTTATGATAAATTTGTAAATATTTTTAGTTTTTTGTTAATTTTTGATAATTCTAACTCTAAATTATAGTTTACCAACTAAGTCTAAGCTTGGTGTTAATGTTTCTTGTCCTGGTTTCCATTTTGCTGGACATACTTGATCACCATGTGCGGCTACGAATTGTGCAGCTTGCACTTTACGTAATAATTCATCTGCATCACGTCCGATTCCATTATCATGGATTTCGTATGCTTTAATCACACCTTCTGGATTGACAACGAAGCTTCCGCGTAAAGCCATTCCTTCTTCTTCAATCATAACATCGAATGCACGTGTTAATTTTCCTGTTGGATCGGCTAACATTGGATATTTGATTTTTCCAATTGTTTCTGATGCATCTGCCCAAGCTTTATGAACGAAGTGTGAGTCTGTTGATACTGAGAAGATTTCGCATCCGATTTCTTTGAATTGTTCGTATTTATCAGCTAAGTCTCCTAATTCTGTTGGACAAACGAATGTGAAGTCTGCTGGGTAAAATACATAAACCGCCCATTTCCCTTTTGCAGCTTCTGCTGTAAATTCTTTAAAATCTCCATCTTGATATCCTTGAACCTTATAATCAATGACTTGAGTTCCGATTAATGACATTGTAAATTCCTCCTTCATTTCATTTTATAAAAGTAGTAATCATTACTGATATTGTTATTATAGATTTGAATCTAAATAATGTCAATGCTATTTATACATTTTTTTAATTTTTCTGAACTTAATCAGCAACCATATTATTTACTTCTTAAAATAAACTTATGCGAGATAAAAAGACGACTCATTTATAAACGTCGTCTTTTTCGGTTATACTATGAAAAAAGATGTTAGCTTCA
>JAUMTV010000217.1 GCA_030531025.1 Turicibacter sp. | reverse complement strand
TCAGTTGACATCAATTAATTTAAAACAATAGAGAGTTTAAATTATTAATCAAAGCGTTGCATTCGAAAGAAGTGACAGTGGAGGAGAATGAGATGAATCAATCACAAACAAAAACCAAATTTTTAGTTTTACTTACTTTTTTTCTGTAGTATTGAGGTTTTATTAATGTCTACGTTGCTTGGGTTTATTCCAATCGGACCTATGCGAGCAACCACAATACATATCCCAGTTATTTTAGCGGGAATTTTATTAGGCGTTAAAGGTGGTGCAGTGACAGGATTAGTATTTGGTCTTGGAAGTGTCGTTATAGCAACCATTAATCCAACTATTTTATCGTTTGTTTTTACTCCTTTTTATTCCCTTGGGGAGTATCAAGGGAACCTTATGAGTTTAGTCATTGCTATTGTTCCTCGTGTTTTACTTGGATGTGTTAGTGCGTATCTTTATAGCTATTTTAAATCAAAGCAAAAAAACATATTAGGAGCAGGCGTTACTTCTTTACTTTGTACTGTTTTACATACAGTAACTGTTCTTGGAATGATCTATCTATATATAAACAGATAAGTATTCTACATCTAAGGTTGCAAACAAAAAATACTGATATCCTTTATTTATAAAGGCATCCTATCGTCCAGGGGTCACCTGCCATTTACGAAGTAAATGTATCCTCCACTGGTAGGGAATGGGTCACCTAGCGATTTCTGAAAGAAATCTACTCCTCCGCTACTAGGGCTTAAAAATTTTCTATGAAGAAAATTTATCTGGACTTATATATTTTTTGGACCAAGTTATGCGGCAGCTCAAAGATTAGATACAATGCAGCTGTTGATGGCATTAATCGGATTAGTGTTTACGAATGGAATTTTAGAAGCAGTTGTAGCTACTGTTGCTATTACTCCACTAGTTAAAGTATTAGAGCCGATGATGAAACAAATGGGCTTCAATAATATAAATATGAGATTTAATCAAATTAAAAATTAGTAACATTAAAAGCTAAGGCTCCCCCTTAGCTTTTTTTATTCGATAAATTTAATTATTTGATTGCGATTGTAATAGAATAATAGGAATATATGTTAATATTAAGCATATTAATCAATAGGTAGACTATAATAAGAAGGATTTTATCTGAAACTATTGCCATTATTTATTCATCTTTGTATAATTTACTTAATAGCACTCATAATAGTAGAGTGCTAAAATAGAGGAGGGACAGTCATGTTAAAACCATTAAACAATAATGTTGTGCTTGAAATTGTTGAGGTTGAAAAGACAACGGCTAGTGGAATTATTCTTTCAGGAGAAGCTTCAAAACCGAAGCATTCAGAAGGTGTAGTTATTGCTGTCGGTGATGGAAAATTATTAGATAATGGAAAGCATCAACCAGTAACTGTTGAGGTGGGACAACGTGTCATCTATAACGGATTTGGTGGAACAAAAGTCTCACATCAAGGTAAAGAATTAGTTATTTTATCGCAAGACGATATCTTAGCGATTGTCGAGTAGATTAGATATAGTTTTTGATATATGAAATTATAATTTAAGGGAGGATTTAAAGTTATGGCAAAAGAGATTTTATTTGCTGAAGATGCGCGTCGCGCGATGATTCGTGGAGTAGATAAATTAGCGGATACAGTTAAAGTAACTTTAGGACCAAAAGGTCGAAACGTTATTTTAGAACAAAAATTTGGGGCTCCTCAAATTATTAATGATGGGGTATCAATTGCGAAAGAAATTGAATTAGAAGATAAATTTGAAAACATGGGTGCTCGCTTAGTTGCTCAAGTAGCTAGTCGTACAAATGATGTTGCAGGTGATGGTACAACAACTGCAACTGTATTAGCTCAAGCAATGATTCGAGAAGGAAATAAAAATATTGTAGCTGGAGCTAACCCAATGACAATTCGTCGTGGGATGGAACGTGCCGTAAAAGTGGCAGTAGAAGCATTAAAAGCAAACTCTAAGCCAATTGAAGGAAAAGAATCAATTGCTAGTGTAGCAGCAATTTCTGCTGCTGATGAAGAAATCGGTAAATTAATTGCAGAAGCAATGGAACGTGTAGGTAATGATGGTGTTATCACATTAGAAGAATCTAAAGGGTTTGAAACAACAATGGATATTGTTGAAGGAATGCAATTTGATCGTGGATATTTATCATCTTACATGGTAACAGATACAGATAAAATGGAAGCTGTTTTAGATAATCCATATATCTTAGTAACAGATTCAAAAGTATCAACATTACAAGATATTTTACCAATTCTTGAGCAATTAGTTCAAACAGGACGTCCAATGATCATTATTGCTGATGATATTGAAAATGAAGCTTTAGCTGCATTAGTTGTTAACAAATTACGCGGAACATTTAATGTAGTTGCTGTTAAAGCACCTGGATTTGGGGATCGTCGTAAACGTATGCTTGAAGATATTGCTATTTTAACAGGGGCTCAGTTAATTACAGAAGAGTTAGGATTAGAGCTTAAAAATACAACATTAGATCAATGTGGACGTGCAGGACGTGTAATTGTTACAAAAGATCACACAACAATTGTAGAAGGTATTGGATCACAAATTGATATTCAAGCACGTATTGCTCAAATTCGAGCTGAATTAGAAAATACAGTTTCTGAATTTGATAAAGAAAAATTATTAGAGCGTTTAGCAAAACTAAGTGGAGGGGTTGCTGTTATTAAAGTTGGAGCAGCAACTGAAACAGAATTAAAAGAACGCAAATTACGTATTGAAGATGCATTAAATGCTACACGTGCAGCTGTTCAAGAAGGAATCGTTGCAGGTGGTGGAACAGCTTATATGAATATTTACAATGAAGTTGCAAAAATTGAAGCAACAGGCGATGAAGCAACAGGTGTTCAAATTGTGTTAAAAGCATTAGAATCGCCAATTCGCCAAATTGCTGAAAATGCAGGAATTGATGGGTCAATTGTTGTTTATAAATTAAAAGAATTAGATCCTGGATTTGGATATAATGCAGCAACAGATGAGTTTGTTGATATGTTCAAATCAGGAATTGTTGATCCAACAAAAGTAACTCGTTCAGCTTTACAAAATGCCGCAAGTATTTCTGCTTCGTTCTTAACTGCTGAGGCCGCTGTAGTTGAGATTGAAAAACCTCAAGCGACACAATCTCCAGCTGATATGGGTGGAATGGGAATGATGTAATAAAAAAATCTCTAGATTTATCTAGAGATTTTTTTATTATGATCTCAACTTTCGCATAACGAAAAACCCAATAACCCCTTGATGTAATTAGGTAAAGTCATCATCCAATTGTCTATGTATA
>JAUMTV010000216.1 GCA_030531025.1 Turicibacter sp. | reverse complement strand
TTTCGAAAATAAGTCTCGTACTTCTTGTTCTTCATGATAAGCTGTATTTAATTTAAATAAATTTTTTTTGTACTTCATCCATAACTTCTCGAATTTTATAATATTCTGGATCTTGGTGGTTAATCTCCTCTCCCGACCGATCTCGCTCAAAAATATCCCCAATTTGCATGTTCCCCCTCCTATTAATTACTTCTTTATCAAAAAAGAGCCTTTCGGCTCTTTTTAATGTTTCTTAAAATTTTGTTTCATAGTCATAGATTAATCGTAAGATAGCTTCCATATCATGAACCATTGGCATTCTTGGGTTAGCTGGTGTACATTGATCTTCATAAGCATTCATTGCCATACGATGGATTGACTCTTCCCAAGCTTCTTGATCAATACCTTGAGATTTAATGTTACAAGCAACCCCAACTTTCTTACATAATTCTTCACATGCATCAGCAAACATTTCAACACCTTCTGCTGGTGTTTTTGGATTTAATCCGATTAACTGAGCAAGCTCCATATATTTAATGTCTGCTTTGTAGTTTTCAATTTTTGGCCAAATATTTAATTTTGTTGGGATAGTTCCGTTATAGCGAATAATATGTGGTAATAAAATTCCGTTGGTACGTCCATGAGGAACGTGCCATTCTCCACCGATTTTATGTGCTAATGAGTGATTCATTCCTAAAAATGCATTGGCAAAGGCCATTCCGGCAATTGTTCCGGCATTATGCATTTTTTCGCGTGCCTCAGGATCATTTTTACTATTTTTAACAGAACGTTCTAAATAATCAAAGACTAACTTAACTGCTTGTTTCGCTAATCCGTCTGTAAAATCAGACGCTAAAATTGAAACATAGGCTTCGACTGCATGCGTTAACACGTCAATTCCTGTATCAGCAGCGATTGAGGCTGGCATACTCATCGCAAATTCTGGATCAATAATTGCAACTGTTGGTGTTAATGAATAATCAGTTAGTGGATATTTTTTATTCGCTTGTTTATCTGTGATAACTGCAAAAGGCGTTACCTCAGATCCTGTTCCTGATGTTGTTGGGATACAGATTAAACGAGCTTTTTTACCTAGTTCTGGGAATTTAAACGCACGTTTTCTAATATCCATAAATTTTTGTTTAATATCATCAAAGTTTACTTCTGGATGCTCATACATTAACCACATAACTTTAGCCGCATCCATTGAAGATCCTCCACCTAACGCGATAATGACATCAGGTTTGAATTTACGCATTAATTCAACCCCTTCATTAACAGTCTCAATGCTCGGATCTGGCTCAACATCAAAGAATAACTCTAAATCAACTTTGTTACGACGACGTTTAATGACATCTTCAATTTTATCCACATATCCGAGATTATACATTCCACGGTCTGTAATAATCATTGCCTTTTCCATCTCTTTCATATCTCTTAAATAGCGGATAGAATTTCGTTCAAAATAAATTTTTGGAGGAAGCTTTACCCATTGCATATTATTGTTACGACGACCAATACGTTTAATATTTAATAAATTTACTGCACTGACGTTATTTGAAACTGAGTTATGTCCATATGAACCACAACCAAGTGTTAATGATGGAATAAAGGCGTTATAAACTGATCCAATTCCACCGAATGTTGATGGTGCATTTTCAATCACACGAATCGCTTTACATTTTAACCCAAACTCGATTGAAATATCATGGTTTTGAGTATGAATTGCAGCTGAGTGCCCTAATCCATTAAACGCAACCATAGCCGCTGATTTTGCAATTCCATCTTCGGTTGAAGTCGCTTTTAAGACAGCTAATACTGGGGATAATTTTTCACGTGTTAATGGTTCATTTGGTCCAACTTCTGCACATTCACAACAAATAATTTGTGTATCTTCTGGAACACTGAATCCTGCTTGATTTGCAATCCATGTCACTGGTTTTCCAACAACTGCTGGATTTAAGTGAGCTTCATTCACTTGTTCAGTATAAGCTGTACATCCAAACATATATTGTTCAAGTTTTGCTTTTTCTTCAGCATTCGTAAAATAAACTTTAAAACGGCACATCTCTGCTTTAAACTCTTCATAAATTTCTTGATCAACAATGGCTGCTTGTTCAGAGGCACAAATCATTCCATTATCGAATGACTTAGATAAGACAATATCGTTAACGGCACGTTTTAAAACACATGATTTTTCAACATAGGCTGGAACATTTCCTGCTCCTACCCCTAAAGCAGGTTTTCCACATGAGTAAGCCGCTTTTACCATCGCATTTCCACCTGTAGCTAAAATCGTTGCTACACCTTTGTGATTCATTAAAGCAGAAGTTGCATACATTGAGCGCATTCCTAACCATTGAATACAGTTTTCAGGAGCTCCCGCTGCAATTGCAGCATCACGAATCACTGTTGCTGCTTGAACTGAACATTCATAAGCCGATGGGTGGAATGAGAAAATGATTGGATTTCTTGTTTTTAATGCAATTAACGATTTAAAAATAACTGTTGAAGTTGGATTTGTTGTTGGAATAATTCCACAAATAACCCCAACTGGCTCAGCAATCTCAGTAATTCCTGTTAGTGGATCTTCATTAATAATTCCTACTGTTTTTAAATGACGAAGATTACTTGTTACATATTCACAAGCAAATAAGTTTTTTACTGCCTTATCTTCAAAAACACCGCGTCCTGTTTCTTTAACAGCTGCTTCTGCTAATACTCCATGTTGATCAAGTCCAACTACTGAACATTTAGCTACGATGTAATCAACAGCCTCTTGATCAAATGATTCAAACTTATCTAAAGCTACTAATGCCTTTTGAACTAGTTCATCTACATGTACATCGATTTCTTCATTTGTCCATTCTGTCTTAGTTTCTTGTTCTACTACAGTTTGTTCACTCATTAATTAACTTCCTCCCCATTCTTTTTTCTCTATACGCCCTAGGTATATTAGCGATTTGTTACCTTTATGCTACATCTATAAGATTTCTAATACTTTTATTGATATCTTTATTAAATCGCATAAAAATAAAACATTGAATTTACTCGAATTCAGACAGGTTTGCTTAATTAAAAGCAAAATCAATAACTTTCTGTCTTGTCCATTAATGAAATACGCTGTGTTTTAAATAACTGTTGATGGCTAAAATCATTGATAGGATCAACTGTAATCAAGGAATAGTTTATCCTAATCAACCGTTATTTCATATTTTCAGTTATATCAACACTCTTCTAAAACAGAGCCATGAAATAAAAAAGCACACAAAAAAAGGAGCTATCGCTCCTCAATCCATCTAATAACTCATTTTATCTTTCATCTTTAAATAAAGAAAATAAAAGATCATCATAAATAATATCA
>JAUMTV010000215.1 GCA_030531025.1 Turicibacter sp. | reverse complement strand
TTAATATCCTATACAAGTTCGTTAAAGAGAAGAAATTCTTCTCTTTTTGTCGAACGTTTTTATCTCTGCTAATCGTGATGAATGATTATGAATGCTCTCCCTCTAATTCATGAATGATCCAACCCGCTACTCGCATCACGGATTTATCACACCTCGTCATAATTTTAATATCTTTGATAATGCCCCCCTTTGTTCTGTTATTCTATTTTATCTTCTGCACCCTTCAGGGTGTTTTTATTTTCACTCATTTCATTCCCTCCTTCAATTCCGTATCATTCGAAAAATAAATCTCGTGGCACTAACATGCTACATCACTACTTTTAACATCATATAATTCCAATGTCTCTAAATCAAATTGCTTGTAAGTCATCTTTTTACAGAATTCGTCTAATTCAAAGGCGTAAATTCTATAATTACCACCTAGCTTTAAAAAAGGTAGTAATCCTTTCTTCATCACTTTACGAACTGTACTAATTGATGTGCCTAAAATAGCCGATGCTTCTTCTATAGTTAGTAATTTTTTATCTCTGATAGGAACTTCAATCTTCGCCATTAGCAATCCCTCCTTAAATCTATATATCAATAGAAATGTATTTCACAATTTTATAACAGTCTTAGTTGAAAATTAGCTTTGATACTAAGACACACTATCATGCGATTAAAATTTTTTGCGTTGTGAAAAACTTATCTAGACTATTATAGATTGGTCATTTTATCTTTAAGTAACACTTCACCTATCTCTTTTTGTATGTCACACATCTCGCTGATAACATTAGTGGGCAAGTCGCTAACGTAGAACATGCTGTTAAAACGAGCCCTTAGTAATCGCGCAACTTCTCGCCTCATCCTTTTACTTTTTCGCTTCATTTAAGACTCCTCTAAATGGCTAAATCCTGTTCGATTAAAGGTAAAACACCTTTTTTCTTCAATTCTTCATAAATGAACAGTCGTCCTTTTTGGGTCCACTTCGTATGTAACTTCACCTCTGTGCTACCATCTTGGCGTTCAATGACTTGAGTGGATGATGATGTGTAACCTTTTACCTGATGTTTAGCATATAAGAACCATTGTCCACCTTGCTTATACTGGATGCCTAACTCATGTAATTTCTTATTTAAAGCGCCTCCCGACATTCCGTAGTCTTTTGCGATTGCGGTCACTGTCATTAATGATTTATTTTGTAATACTATATCTGTATAATCTGCTTTCGGTTTTAACTCGCCATTTTGTTGAATTAAAACAGCGTTAGCAAGTTCTAGTTGTTTATTTTTCTCACGCTCATGTTTTAAATCAGTTGCTACCTTAATCAGTAAGTCAGGATCATTTAAGATTTCATCTTTTGCATACATTCCATGTTTACGAATTGTTGGTAAGACTTCGTCAAACACCCAACTCTCGAACTTCTCCGCTTGTGGAAGTTTTGATTTAGAGATTAAACGATATAAATCCCCTTCTGAAATGATATTAATCTCTTGCTGACGACCTAACGAATCGTTAGTGCATACTTTCATAGTCCTTTTACAGTGATCTTTCAAAGCTTTATGAGGATTCGAATAACCTAATGCTTTAGCAATATCATTTCCTACAAAATGTTGTTTTCCCTCAATTTCAACGACACGAATTTCACCAAATTCTTTTTTGAAGAATGGGGTGAGATTAAATTTATTCATTACTTCTCCTCCTTGCGTCTGTGTCATTTAAGACACTCATTCGTTAAAAAAAATTTCCATCATGATTTCATTTGACAAACCTAACAAATGTTTAAGTTTCATCATTTCTTTTCTCGTGAACTCATTTTCACCATACATCTTGCGGTAAAGCGCAGACTTGCTGACATCTAAATAGCATGAAGCTTGTGTTAATGTGTGCCCTTTTAAAACAATTTGAGCTTTAAGTAAATTTGTGTTCATTTTCCAATCACCTTCTCATTTTGTGTCATTTGAGACACCTGGAGTATACGGCAAATTCGAACACAAGTCAACACTTTAAGACACTTTTTTTCGGAAAAACCATCTTTTTGTTGCATAAAAGACACTTTAGTGGATATAATGATTTCAGGAGGTGATGAAATGGATACAAAAGATATATTAAAAAGAAAAAGACTTGAGCTCGGTCTAACTTACGAGGAACTCGGTTCTCTTGTTGGAGTTGGTAAGAGTACGGTCAGAAAATGGGAAACTGGTATGATAGATAATATGCGCAGAGATAATATAGTTGCTTTATCTAAAGCCTTAAATATATCCCCTACCACATTAATGGGATTAGATGAACTTGAAGAACATCCTCCAACTAACGTTACCTCACTACAATCGAACAAATCTGATAGATTAACTGTATACGGTAAAATCTGTGCAGGTGATGGAATTGAAGCACTTGAAGATCCTATTGATGAAATAGGCGATCCTTACTACCGTATAAAAGGAGAAAAATTCGCATTACAAGTTCATGGTGATAGTATGGATAATGTCGTTCCTAATGGTATGTATGCTATCATCGAGAAGATGCCTATTGTCAAAAATGGTGAAATAGCCATTGTGTTAATCGACAATGAAATGGCTATGTTGAAAAGATTTTATCAATTAGATGATATGGTTATTTTAAGGCCAGATAGTAGTAATATAGAACACAAACCATTAACCTTTATAGGAGAAGACATAAATTCAGTTAAAATTTTAGGCCGCTATCTCGGCTATGTAACCCCTATGGTGGAACTACTTTAATTGTCTTGCGCAAGACAATTAAAGATAAAACAGGATAAGGCTTATACCCTATCCTGTTTTATAAAGCTATGAATTTGAGGTGATAAAATGAAAGGTTCTGTCCGTAAGCGTGGTGAAAAATGGAGTTATTATTTTACCATTGGTATAGTCGATGGTAAACGTAAAATTAAAGAAAAAGGTGGATTTCGAACTAAAAAAGAAGCACAAACTGCTTTACGAGAAGCTTTGACATTATTTGAAACTGAACACTTTATTACAAAAGAAACAACTTACACTTTATCAGAATTTATAGAATATTGGTTCGATACAGTTGCAACCACTTACTTGAAATACGAAACCCTTACCCTATATCGTAATGTTTATAAAAACCATATAGTCAATGAGATAGGATATGTAAAGATCAATAAGATCACCGCTATAATGCTACAGGACTATTTCCTAAAGAAACAAGAACAATTTAATTGTAACTCTAATGTCGGCACTGTCAAAGTCATCAAAAACATCCTGAATAATGTTTATAAATTAGCATTAAAACAAAACATCATTAAAATCAACCCTATGACACAAGTAGAGTTTAAAAACAAAAAAGAAACATTAAAAAAGGACTTAAAAGTAATACCCGAAAACGAAC
>JAUMTV010000214.1 GCA_030531025.1 Turicibacter sp. | reverse complement strand
TCAGTAGTTTTGTTTGCCACCTTAGATGTAGAATACTTATCTGTTTATATATAGAACAAATTTTTAACAATCTGTGGATAACATTTAAGGTTATTTATAAAATTTCATCATAATCAAGAAACTGTTTTCTTATTTTGTTATTTCCATTGTTTTTTCCTTTTTTTTCATCTAAAATGATTACTGAATCATTTATTTGGGGAAGTTTTATGATGAAAACGGAGGAAATTTATGCAACGAACTGTTTCAAAGAAACCAATTATTATTTTAGGAAGTTTGTTATCTTTATTAATTATTGTCACTGTCCTTTATACCTTATCTTCATCAAGAAATAAAGACCTTCAATTAGAGCAATTAATTGATACACCTTATGAAATACTAGATATTCGTCGAAATAAAAAAGAAAAAACATACGCTATCGACATTCAAGCTCAACTTTCTTATGCTGATAATATTTTATTAGCCAATAAACTGTTAAAAGAACTTGAACAACATGATCAAGTAGATACGATTGCTTTAAACATGAATGTTTTTGAACAAAAACCAACTACATCGACTAAAGATGCCGTTGATTTCACAGATAAGTCCTATCGTTATACGATTGAAACAAACGGAACATACATTTATCAATATGAACCAGTTTATACGACTGAGTTAAATGAAGATTTATTGTTCTCGACTCAATGGGAGATTGAAGAGTCAAAGTTAAATAAGAACGAGTTACAATTTACGACCAAGCTATCAGACACATTAAGTGTAGAAGAAATGACTTCATTATTTCATGAATTAGCAGCTGAAATGATTCGCTATAATTTCGAAGAAGATAAGACAGCCTCTGCTACTATTAAATCTGAAATTAATGAAACAGAAACATATTATTATTTATCATCTCATCCAAATTATTTAATTTATAAAACACGTTTAATCGGTTAAGGGGGAACGACGAAATGAAATATCCATTACTTTTTTTATTTTCACTTTTACCTGCCTTTTTAACAAGTAGCCAAGAGACATTCAAGACAGTCACTATTTCTGTTGATATTCATGAAGACTTTGCATCTTTAGACGATGTCTCCACGTCTTTAGGGGGAACCGTGACTTTTAATGAGGAAACAAATACTTATATTTATGTGATTAATGAACAAGAAATCACCCTAAACTTAAATCATGGCTATAGCTTAGTTAATGGCGAAAAAGAAGCATTATTTCTAGAAGATGACGGAGAAACGAATGTAATGACTATTCAATGGAAAACACCTGAGCTCATTGATGAAGAAATTTACGTTCCTATTCAATATATCGAACGTGTATTAAATGCAACCTATGAAGAGGACATGTTCACGTTCCATATCACAGAAACGATCAATGAGGAGGTCGTAGAACAAGAAGAAGTAGAAACTACACCAAATTCATCTGCTACGGAAACCTCAAAACCCAATCAATCGACTCAAACTCAAAAGCCAACTCAGACACCATCAAAACCAGGAACATCTGAATCAAAACCTCAACAAACACCTACAACACCAAGTCAGCCTGAGTCAAAACCAGAAAATGTAACACCCTCAACCCCAACCCAACCTGAATCAAAACCTGAAGAAAATCTACCAAAACCTGATCAACCTGAAACAAAACCTGATGATCCAGTTATTGAACACCCAAAAGAGGAGGATACTCCTTCAGTAGATCCTGAAGAAGTCCCTTCTCCTGATTTACCAAGCGATTCTATTCCAGAGGATCCAGAGTCTGAAACAACTGAATATCAAAATCCAAGTAATTTAGAAATAGCAGAGTAATATTACTTAAAATTCAAAAAAGCAAAATATTTATATATTTTGCTTTTTTTTATGCAGAAATAATCGATAGAAGAATTAAAATAAGACTCATAACGAAGTAACTAATCATACCAGAATTACCGAATACAGTTTGAAAGAAATGATTAGGATGAATATAATAATCCCCCATTTTTAAATCTAATTTTTTTATTAATCTTACAAATCCAACAATTCCTAAAATAAGAATAAGAAAAATAAATGCCATTGCTATCGCTATTCGTATAAACTGAGTTCCATCTCCTAAAATAGCTGGCAAGATAATCGCACTCATTCCATTAATAAAGATATGTAAAATGATTGCATAACGAATACGATTTGTTTTTAACGTCACATATGCTAAAACAGCACCGAGCGCTGCTGCGTAAAAAGCTTGTGATAAATTCCCATGATATAGGCCAAACGTAATCGCTGAAACAGTAATTGCAATTTTATCTCCATATCCTCTAATCTTATCTAATAAAATTTTTCGAAATAATAGTTCTTCAATAATCGGTGATAAAATGACACCACAAATAATTAGTCCAACAGGAGCAGTCGCACTCACAAGTTCTTGTCCGACATTTGGCACTAAACTACCTTTTAGTGCTTCAATAGCTGTTGTTATCACTAATGTTAATAAGTTAAATACATAAGTTAGCGTGTAAGCAATACAGCCATATTCAACTAATTCAATTAACTTTAATTTTTTAGGAGGCTGCTTTGATGCATTGGGAAGATTTTTTACCATCCCACAAAATAGAGGAAATCCTATTAAATAAAAACTAATCACGATTAATCCCCAAGTGAGCCATTCTGACTGCAATAGCGGAGACTCCATCACTGTTAACACCGCAATAATGACTAATTGAACCAAATTAACAACAAAAAAACTAATTGCAAATGAAAACCCAATTCGCTGAAATACTTCTTTTGGTTTTAATTCCATATTTATATTCGCTCTCCTTCCCCAAAACAAAAACTAGAGAAGTCTCTAGTTTTTGTTTTAGTAGTCTTGATAGTCTTTAAACTTCTCCCTTTCTTTTTTTCGCTCTCTTTTTCGTTCAATTATCTTCGCAATAAGTAGTCTAACAACAGCGACAATCGCCATTAAATAAAAGATTAAGATAACAATCACAATTAAATTTAGTCCCATAACAGTCATCTTATTTCACCACCACAGCCGTATCGTAAGCTACCATTTCAGCGGCTCCTGCCATCACAGCTGATGACATTAATCGAACACCTACTACGGCATTGGTCTCTAGATTTTGTGCATCCTCTACCATTCGACCTAAGGCTATTTGTCGAGCTTCAATGAGCATCTCATTATATCCATTGAGTTCCCCACCAACAATGGTTTTTAATGAGACTCCTATATCTTTCCCTATATGTTTAGACCGCACGGTACTTCCTTTCACTAATCCTTTCACCTCAATAATTTCTTTCCCCGGAATTGAATCTGTTGTCACGACTAACATCTTAATTCCTCCCTTCGATATCTACTAAATTCTATGGGCTATTTTCACAATTTATGTCAAATATCATAAGAAGATGGACTAAGTGTTTTTCTTCACGTAAAAATAAAA
>JAUMTV010000213.1 GCA_030531025.1 Turicibacter sp. | reverse complement strand
GGCTTCTCAACCAAGTCTGTTATAAAAATATGAAATACATATCTGTTTCTATATATAATCATTCATTTCTAGCCTTAATGACTTAAATCCACTCTCCTTTTGATCATCTAAATTAGATAACTGAAGAAAATAATTTCTTATAAAAGTACAACTAATGTAAATAGCATAACTTAACAAATAAAAAAGGCGTAAATTTAGAGGTTACGCCTTTTTTATCTTCTAATAATGATAAAGATCATGTAAATAAGGTACATCAGTGATAAAACAATCCCTTCACCTTTACTTACTGTTTTTTTCGTTGCTGATAGTATAAAACCTAGTATCGTTACAATCAACATAATAATCATATCTACAAATACAATCGGTTGGATTGGAATTGGGTGAATAGTTGCTGATAGTCCTAAGATAAATAGAATATTAAATAAATTTGATCCTACAATATTCCCAATTGCAATATCAGATTCACCTTTTTTAGCAGCTACTACACTTGTCATAAACTCCGGTAACGAGGTTCCAATTGCAACAATGGTCAGCCCTATCAGATTTTCACTCATCCCAAATGCAAGTGCAATTGAGCTTGCCGAATTAACAACAACTTGTCCACCAATAATAATTCCAATGATTCCTATGATACTTAATAAAATACTTTTCCCTAATGAGTACTGTTTTTGATCAGGTTCATCTATCTTATCTTCTTTAGATGACAGCGCCATATCAAATAAATAATACATAAAGATAGCAAATAAAGCTAATAGTATTAATCCATCAGCATGCGTTAAAAGGTTCTGAGGATACCCTTGAAATTTCGTGTCATAAGACAAAATAATTAAGACTACTGAAGCTAAAATAGCAAAGGGAAATTCCTTAATAATCGTACTTCGCTGAACAGATAATGGATAAATGATCGCTGCGACTCCACCAACACACAAAAGGTTGAATATATTTGACCCAACGATATTAGCAATAGCCATTTCATTATTACCACTTATGGCAGCTGTAATACTGACTGCTGCCTCTGGAGCACTCGTCCCAAAAGCTACAATCGTTAATCCAATAATTAAAGGAGAAATTCTAAAAAACTTAGCAATAGATGATGCTCCCAAAACAAAAGTATCTGCACCTTTTATTAACAATATAAACCCTATAATCAACAAAATATAATCCAATAGTAAGGCCTCCTATACATTTCCTATCCTTACTATTTTTTTCAAATTAAAACTAATTTATACACTTCAAACTAATAAGCTAAAATTTCTGCTCCATCTTCTGTAATTAAAATCGTGTACTCCCATTGAGCTGATGGTTTACGGTCTGCTGTATAGATTGTCCATCCATCTGATTCATGTTCCTCGATTTCAGCAACTCCCATATTAATCATCGGTTCGATCGTAAATGTCATTCCTGGAACTAATAAACAATCTGTTCCACGAACGCCGACATGACTAATAAAAGGTTCTTCATGGAATTCAACACCTACTCCATGACCTCCAATGTTTTGCACAACTGTATAACCATTTTTCGTCGCGTGCTCTAAAACGGCAGCTCCGATATCACCAACATAACTCCAAGGTTTTGCTTCTGCAAGTCCAAGATCCAAACATTCTTTAGCAACGCGGACTAACTTTTGTTTTTCTTCATCAACTTCACCAATCATAAACATACGTGAAGCATCAGCATAGTATCCATCTACAATTGTTGTGACATCGACATTTACAATATCACCTGATTTTAAAATCTCGTTTTCACTTGGAATTCCGTGACAAACGACTTCATTAATTGACGTACAAATACTTTTGGGGAACCCATGATAGTTTAACGGAGCTGGCGTTCCACCTAATTCTAATGTATATTCATGAGCTAATTTATTAAGTTCTTCTGTACTCATACCTTCTTTAATGTTTTCAGCAATTTTATCTAAAATCATTGTATTAATTTTACCAGCATGACGAATCCCTTCAATTTGCTCTTTCGTTTTTAATAATTCACGTGTTGGAACTTCATCACCTTGATGATAATGCTTCGCAATTTTTTCTTCAATGGCTAAGTGACATTGTTTATACTTTTTCCCGCTTCCGCACCAACATTTATCATTACGTCCGATTTTCATTTGTATCACCTTTTCATTTTTAAAAATAACCTACACTCATTACTATACTACTATTCTGAAAAATTGCCTATCTTTACACTTAATGTTCTAAAGATTGTTATGCCTAAAATAAAAAGACTAGTTGAATATGAACGATACATCATTCATTTCCCCCCAGCCTCATTATGAATTATTAAGATGCTTTATAATTTAGTTTACCCTCAATGACTGAAACAATTCCACTCTCTTGCATTTGTGGTAATTTTAATTGTTCCTCACTTAAGTCATTTAATTTAATACGAGATGCTGTCTCAATTCCACTCTTAAGTAAATTAACGGCATTGCCCATACGTGTTAATCCATTATCATAATATTGACGACTAATGCCAAGAACATCTGGTAAAATATCAGCACTATACCATCCTTGATATTCTAAATTGTGAATTGTTAATGTTGTCTTCACTTTTTGATAGAATGAATGATATTTATAATCTACATTTAGAATGAGTGGAATCATACTTGTATGCCAGTCGTTTACATAAATGTCTGAAATTTTAACTCCTAGATGTGGTAAAGCTTCTAAAACGGCACGATTGAAGAATGCAAAACGCTTCGCATCATCTTCATAACCATAAATCTCATCACGTGCAAAATAGTGATCATTACCGATAAATAAATAGGTCACTGAATCTTTAAGAAGTTTAAATAAAGAGGCACGAACTTCTTCTAAACCTAATTTAATTGGTAGGTCCATTAACCATTCCATTTCTGATCCATAAGCTGTTGTAATCATATTATATTTCGGTAATGCCACCGTTAATGAGCGTCCGTTATTAACAGACTCCTCAACAAATGCAGCAGCAGCTTCTCCTAGTGCCCCTAAAGAAGTAAATGGTTCACACTCTGTTACCACATAAGCAATATGTTTAACAGCTTTTTTCTTTTTCACTACTTTTGGTGTAGTTTCTTCCAAAGCTTCACTCGTATCTTTTCCACGACAAATATGACGGCTTAATGTAGCTAATTGCGTTTCGTCTAATTTAGATTGTGCTTTAACATCTATTCCTAGCTCTTGACAAATCGTTACAAGCTCTTTACTTGACATGTCATAATTTCTAGCAAATTCGTATACTCTCATCGTATCTCCCCCCTGTTAAACAAGATTTAACATATAGCACCATTTTAACATCTACAATCTTATTTGAAAATCTAACATCCTACGAAACCGCTCAAATACCGCAATAGTTAACCGTTTACAAGTTTGACATAACATCTTTTTGACACTCTTCTCCTCTATGAATTGTCCAAATGTCGGAAAAAAGGTGTT
>JAUMTV010000212.1 GCA_030531025.1 Turicibacter sp. | reverse complement strand
ATGAAATAATCATCATTTCAGGAGCCTGTCTTATTAGCAGGCTCCTTTTAATTTATAATTATAGTAAAAGTGAAATATATCTTTGTAGGATTAGTAAGCAAAATGGTAGTCATTTGTCCCACCAATTAATTTTTTCATTTTATGAATCATTTTACAAGTGAATAATATAGCCCAAGTTCATCGGATTTCAAAGTAGCTACAGAAGTGAAATTTGAAGTTTAAGGTTCATAAACTGGATACCTGAAATAAGTCCATTGTTAAGATGTGAAAAAGTAGCAATCTACTTTAAATCATCCTTTAGATAATACATGAAAAGTAAGTTGTCAAAACAAGTCGAATTGTTTATAATTAAAGATAATAAAGCGTTATTATGAAAAATGATTTAGTTTATGTTGATAATGTTAAATTATGTAATTAGAAAGGGAGTTTCAAAGTTATGAAGAATCGGTTAAAAGACAATATTATAATTGGAGGAGGATTAGTTTTATTATCATTAATTTTACATTATATTCATGTTTTGATTTTTAAAGATGTTCATCATACGATGATTTTCTTAGTAGCTGATATTGCCTTTATTCCGATGGAAGTGTTTTTTACAAGTATGATTTTAGAACGTATGCTTGAACGACGTGAAAAAGAGCATGGTAAAGAGAAACTAAATATGCTAGTAGGTGTTTTTTATGCTGAAATTGGAACACAATTATTAGCTTACTTTGTTGAACAAGATGATCGTGTTTCCATTTGTAAGAAGTTACGTATCCAAGATCCTTCTGTTTGGGATGAAGATTACTTCAAACAACTTCAACAATTAAACTCAACTTATCATTATGAAGTTTCATTAGCAAAAGTTGATTTAGTTGAATTAAAACAGATGTTACATGAGGGGAAAAATTTATTAATTACCTTAATGACAACAGAAAGTTTACATGATCATGAGACGTTTACTGAAATGTTAATGTTAATTATGCATTTAAAAGAAGAATTAGATGTCCGTGATATCTCTTCATTAAACGAAAGTGAACGTTTGCATTTAGAGCAAGATATGACAGCTTTATATCGTTATTTAACTTATGAGTGGTGTTATTACTTAAACTACTTAAGCAAACATTATCCGGGACTGTTCAATACAGCGATTATGTTAAGCCCGTTTAATAAAAAGCACCAACGTTGTCAATTAGAAAGCTAATAAGTTGAGGTGAATGAAATTATGAGATTAAATCAACACCAAGCCATAGGCGTGATTGCACTCTCTAACGGATTAAGCGAAAGCCAACGTTCAGTGATGAATGAATTAGAAGACACATTAAATCAGTTAGGTTTACATGTAAAATGGCCAGCTAAACTATTTCGTACAAATCAAGTCTACCATGCAACAGATCAAGAAAGAGCACAGATGCTGATGGAGTTTTATCAAGATGAACATATCCAAGCGATTTTTGATGTTTCGGGTGGCGATTTAGCTAATGGAGTTTTACCATATTTAGATTATGAAGTAATTAAAAATCACCCTAAACCGTTTTTTGGATATAGTGATTTATCCGTTGTTTTAAATGCACTATACACTAAAACTTCACAACCAACTTATCTTTATCAAATTCGACATCTAGTTGGTTCAATGGCAAAAATGCAACAGAAGATGTTTTATGAAACATTACTTCAAGGTGAAAAAACTCTATTTAACTTTCATGTAGAGTGGATTCAAGGAGAAGAGATGCAAGGGGAAGTCATCGGTGGAAATATTCGTTGTTTCTTAAAGTTAGCAGGAACAGAATATATGCCATCTTTTAAAGGGAAAATTTTATTATTAGAAAGTTATAGTGGCGATGTAGCAAAAATGGCAACTTATTTAAATCAGTATAAGCAACTAAACGTATTTGACGAAATTGAAGGTTTAATTTTAGGGCATTTTACTGAAATGCAACAAAAGGAATATGAACCTGATATCATAAGTTTAGTTCGTCAGATCATTGATAATGAGCAATTACCAATTGTCAAAACAGAAGAAATTGGACATGGTGCAAATTCAAAGGCTGCTATTATTGGTGAAATGATCACACTAGTTCGAGGGGAAAAGGAGTAAGAATAATGAAAGAAAAGCAAGAAAGTCATTGTGGAACATGTGAGCATAATGTTAATAATTATTGTATGAGCTATCATGGTTATTATTTTCATGGTGAAGTGATTTCAGATGAAGAAGTTTTATGTGATGATTGGTTAGAAAGTTTACAGTCGTATCCTTATTACTTAAAATCTAAAACTAAGTAAAGCAGATGCATAAAAGAAAAGCCTAGTTGATGATCAGCTAGGATTTTTTGTTTGTCATATTTTATGAGATATATGAATATCTGTTAGTGTTAGACTATTACAGGGGAGGCGATGTTCGATGTATTGTCGAAATTGCGGGAAAGAATTAAATGAGAATGCTGATTACTGCACCAATTGCGGAGTAGCAACTACTAAGGGGAACAGTTATTGTTCAGCTTGTGGAGCAGAAACGAATGAAAATGCGGATGTTTGTGTAAAGTGTGGGGCAAATTTAAGTAAACAAAAAAAAGAACCTAAATCAAAAATTGCGGCAGGTTTACTAGGAGTCTTCTTAGGTGTCTTTGGAGTTCATCGTTTTTATTTAGGATATACAACAATTGGTGTGATCCAACTTGTTTTGAGTGTTGTCTTAGGGATCTTTACTTGTGGTATTTCCACAGCTGCTATATCTATTTGGGGATTTATTGAAGGGATTTTAATCATTTGCGGAAGTGTCATTACAACAGATGCAGATGGAAATCCACTACAGTAACAAATGAATCGACTTAGAAGCTGCCGGTTATTAATTTATTTACTATTTGTGATTTTTATTTATCAAATTCCATTAGAGTGGATTGAAAATCGTCGTCTTTGTTTATGGTATCATTTTTTTCAGTTAGATTGTTTTGGTTGTGGATTTACACGTGCGTTTTTTTCTTTCATACATGGTCAGTTTGAAAAAGCTGTTTTATATAATAAAATGGTGCTTATCGTTCTAGGTGCTTTAGCAATTATTTGTCAAGACTGCTTTATGATTCTTAGTCATTCAAAGACACTTAGTTGGCTAGAGTTTATTTTGATCCGAACCGCCCGATGGGTTTATCCGAATCTGAAAGCTTTCAAAGAGCTTGGTTAAAATTAAATCTTGAACTAAAACATGAACAGATATTACAACTCCGAATGCGCTTTTCTAAATAAGGAGGGAGTCGCGCTACTTTTTAGATAGATTTGTGATTCCATTTGTTCATAAGTATGAGTTGAAATTTTCTTTATTTTGTCGATGAATTCGTTCATCGACTTTTTTTTATTGATTATCAGTATTGCTTACAAATTAAAATTCCCCATCTATATAAAAACAGAGAAATAATCTACATTTTCAGAATCATACTCAGTTTCTA
>JAUMTV010000211.1 GCA_030531025.1 Turicibacter sp. | reverse complement strand
TACTCATACAAATAAATTATCTAACCGTATTTATACCCTTTAATCAATAAATACAAGTATTTAAAAATCTCAGAAAAATAGTGAATGTCACTATGATATTTTTTATAAATTTAAATAGACTCTAGCTTTTTCAACTCACTTGGTATTTTTTTATTTATTTCAATTTTTACAACTTTATTGCCTTTAACCTTTGTAATTAAATAAAAGTTTCGAGGAAGGCATTTCTCTATCTTATTAACTCTTTTCATTTTTGAGATATTATAAGTGTAGTCATCATCCTTCTTTTTTTGTGTAGTGCTTTCTTCATAAGCCCTTAGCACTTCTTCAGAAAGTAAGTTTTCCAATAGGATCTTTGTATCCTCTGCTTCTAAACCATCTTCAATTAGATTCCCAACTAATACTTCAATATTTCGAACTAACCATCCCCACTTTTCTCCAATAATAATGAGTGTTTCCTCATTTTCTTCAGATAATCCTAATCGAATATATTTTTTATCTTTGGCATATTCAGTATAAAACTTTAAGCGTTGTCCTAATATAGGGCGATTTAAAACTACTTCATCATAAATATTATTTCCTTGTTCATAAGAGTTAATTGCTTCCTCTTTTAAGTAAATGTTCTCATATGTCTCAAAATCGGCCTCTATTCCTAACATGCCTTGTTTAAAGTTTTCTTTAGCAACCTCTAATAAATCCTGTTCTAACCTTTTTTCTCCCTCAACTAAACCTTTTTCGTATGCAGCATAATATTCGTCTTTATAATCTCCCACATAGTCAATTTGATTATTCTCTTTATTATAGCCGTGAATTTCTCCTAACTTCTTCGCTTCATCTTCTATAGCTTGGATTTCTTCTTTCCTTTTATTCTGACCTTTATTATATGCTAAATTATATGATGTTTTATAAGTTTCTGCGTGCACTCCTGAATAATCAGTACTAGTATTCTCAGCATTTTTATAACCAGATTGATATCCAGCTTCCTCTGCTTGAAGCTTTACAGATTCTTGTTCCAAAAGAAACTCTTCTCTTCCTTTTTCATATCCATTAGTATACCCTGAGTCAAAAGATTCTCTATATTGTGTGCTATACTGAGATGAATTCTTCATACTCCCTTCCTTTCCATCTTGATATCCTGCACTGTAGCCCTCGTTCTCTGCTTCTTTTTTTAAAGCATAGGTATCGACACTTGTAGTCGCATTAGAGTATGAACTATCATATGGACATATTCCATTTGGATGAAGATGTGCACTATATCCATGATGATAATGGTAACTTCCTAAACCTGAGACATTCTTATTATCCCTATGCCCACCGTTTGAATCTGTTCTCCCTCTATGTCCAAAAGCTGTAACCCCATTCATTTGACTTAAAATAACAACTAAAACCAAAAATAGATTTACTTTACTCTTTATCTTCACTTTTTTGTCTCCTTTTCCTACAACACTTCCAAAATCATAATAAATTTTCATTTTTCTGTAAATATTTTTGTTTTTAGACAAATATATAAAAGGAGTGGCTTTATATGAAAGCCACTCCTTTTATATCTATTCTGTCTCATCTTCTGCAGCCATAGACCAACCATAATCTTGCTCTATAGGAGTATATCGAATCACCTTATCAAATTGTCCGAGACGTTTTTTAAGATAGTTACTCAATTTCTTATCAGTACAATAAATGTAACATCCTTTTTGGCCACGTGTCATAAGTGTACGATATGTATTTTTAATAATCTCATCCGCTAAATCTATAGCTTGTTGTTGATTCTTTTTATACATCCCCTTCAACCCTTTAATAGACTGGTCCGTATTTGCTCGCTTAAAGAAATCGGTTATAATTTTTCCATCCTCATATCGCATATCATCTCCAATGATGACACCAACATAGTCAAATTCTAATCCTTGACATGTATGAATACAACCTGCTTCACTAACAGAATCAGGATCAATTGCCCAGGTTGACGAGTTTCCTAAATTCCAACTAATTGAAAAGTTATGCTCTTTAATTTGAATATCTTTATGATTAGAATTATTACGTCCACCTTTTTGCCATTCCCAACAGTATCCCGCTACAATACGAGCTTTATTATTTACTGCATTCTTTGCTTCAATCACTTGTTGAACTTGTTGTGGCGTCTCCATTACCTTGATATCATATTCAAATTCAAAACCATCAAAATTAGCAGTCTCTTTAATTTCCAATACATCATCTAGCCATGCTAAATATCCATCTGCTCCATTACATCTAAATTGAGAATCAAGCTTCATCTCATAAACATCAGCATTTAGTTTTTTAGCAAAATAACGAATTGATTCTTTATTTCCAGCGTCAGAAACGGTTACTCGTTGATTTTCATCAATGAAAAAGATAGCAAACTTAGAAGCATTAATAATTTCCTTTGTTTGATTTTCCCCTTTATTTTTAAACATTCCCGACTTTTCATTTAATCGATGAGCCTCATCTACAATGAGCACATCAAATTCATTTTTCTCAGATTCATAATAACAACCTGAACCTTTAAATAAGTTATTAATATATGATTTTTTATAGTTTCCTTGCAACTTTTCACAATAAATGGCACGTGGTGCACTGTTTTTAGTGACATATTGACAAACCATTTCTTCAGATGTTAATTTAACTAATAAATTAATCGCTAAAACAGATTTTCCTGTTCCAGGCCCTCCTTCAACAATCAAAACGTTTTTCTGATTTGTTCGATAAGATTGACGTGCTAACTCAATCGCCTCTTCATAAACCACTTTTTGTGTGTCAATCATTACAAATTCTTCATTTCCTTGCAACATTGAATTCAAGGAATCCTGTAATGATTTTGAGGGACGAATCTTACCATTTTCTATCTTATACAATATACGTTTCTGATCAGGTAATTTAATATACTTTTTAATAAAATCTCGTAATTTTAAAACATCACCTTTTACATAGACAGGTGCTTTCTGTAGATAAGGTTGATAATGTTCATTAATTAAGTCATCCTGTTCATCTAACACATAATTATGTAAATAAGCGCATGGATAAAGATTTACGTCACCACTTTGAACTGATTCATTATAATTCTCAATTAAACTTGCGTAGGACCATGCTTGATAAGATGGATGGGCTGTTTCACTAACACCATGTGCGAATCTGGTTTTAATAATTCCATCTTTATGGTTAACTAGCTCCGCTTTCTCCCATTGTTTTAATTCAACAATAACCACAGAATCTTTTTTTGATTCATCCATTCCTGTTAAAATAAAATCAATACGCTTTGAGGTAGTTGGCACTTTATATTCAATTGCAACTCCTGCATCCTCTGGAATTTCATTTGTTTGTAAGACTTTATACATATACTGCATTGAATTATCCCATGAACGTATCTCATTTCGTGACGTATGACCAATCTTTTTCTTATAATTTTCATAAATTTTCATCGTTA
>JAUMTV010000210.1 GCA_030531025.1 Turicibacter sp. | reverse complement strand
AAGTTTTTTACGATGTAAAAAACTTATCTGGACTTATATAGTAAGATTTATTTAACTTCTTGAAAGTATGCTTGTTCGTCTAAACAGTTTTCTGATTTAGCAACAACGACTGCTGTTGCAGAATCTCCAACAACATTTAATGCTGTAACTAACATTTCAACTGGACGGTTAATTGCTAGAATTAATGAGTAGGCAAGAACAGCTGCATCATTTTGATATCCCATTCCTGATAATACAGTGAATAAGATGACAGCCCCAGCACCTGGTGCAGCAGGTGTTCCGATTGAAGCAATTAAAGCTAAAACAGCGATTAATGAAATACTTCCAAATGTTACTTCATATCCAGCACTTGAGGCAATGAAGATTGCAGCAATGACTTGCATAATTGCCGTTCCGTTCATATTGATAGTCATTCCAAGTGGTAAAATAAATGAGGCAACTTCATCATTGACTCCAAGCTCATCAACTGTTGTTTTAGTGTTTAATGGTAACGTTGCCGCTGAAGATGATGTTGAGAATCCAAACATTGCAACTTTTCCGATTTTTTTAACAAATGGCAGTGGGTTTAAACGTGTTGTTATGAAAATAAATAACGCATATCCAAGTATTAAGAACACTAATAAAGTGATGACAACCGTAATGACATAGGCTAAAGCAGGTTTTAAATGTTCAACACCATAAATGGCAAAGGTACGAGTTAATAAAACAAAGATTGCAAATGGTCCAAATTTCGTGATTAAGAATGTTAAGAAGGCTGTAATAATTTTATTAACATCTTCTAATAATTTTTTTAAAACAGAAATTTGGTCACCTAAATGATTAATTGATAACCCTGTAACAACAGCTAAGAAGACAATAGATAAAATACTTCCATTAGTTGAGAAAACTGATGTGATGTTATTTGGAATGGTATTAACAAAAATTAATAATGGATTTGAGCCAGTTGAACCAGTTTGAGCTGTAATGTTATCAATACTTACATTAAATAATCCAAATTTATTCGCAAATAACCCAACAACTCCAGCTAAGATTAAAGCGAAAAATGATGTTCCTAAAAATCCACCAATTGTTTTATATGATAATCGTCCTAATGTTTTTGTATCAGAGATGCGACACATTGCTAAAGCAATTGAAGTAAATACCATCGGCACAATTACTAACTGCATTGAGTTTAAGAATAATTGACCTAAGATATAAAAGATTCCAAAGGCATCGTTAGCTCCTTCAGCACTAATATCTTGGAACAAGATTTTATTGATCGTTGCCCAAAGGTCAGTATTGCCTGATGCTAATAAGTTTTCGCGTAACAGTAAGAATAATGATCCCGTTACTAAACCACAAACAAGCGCAATCGCCATATGGATAGCTAAACGGTTTTTATTTTGTTTTTTAGTCATTGAGTAAGTCTCTCCTCTTATCATAGATGTTAGGACCCGATTACCTTATCTTATTAAACAGGGATATTCATATAAGATAAAAAAAAGCCTTAAGTCCCATGTGAGTTCACGAACTTAAGGCATAAATGAATACAGCAATATTACTAAAAGACAGTATACACGATCATTTAGTATGATATAACGACTATATTTTTCCTTAATTACTTCTCGTGAGCAATCTTAAAGGGTTCCTACTAGTGATTAAATATACCTAGTTCTTGAATGAGAGTCAAGTATTTTTAAAAGAAAAATAAAAAAATGTCGTTTTTTGTAACATCGCATTAAATCTTTCAATCTTTTATTAATTTTAGTTACATTGTCTATAACTGTTAATGTCAGTTAGGTTTTAACAAAATAGACAATAACTCACTAGATACATAAAGGTAAGCCTATGTTAGAATAAGTATGGGCACAGGAGTCACCGTAAGACATACTCAACGAATAGGAGAGATACTTATGAACAAGAAACTTGCTGCCAGTATAGCTTTTGTTTTAATAACATTAGGCGCAACAATGACTATCTCAAGTCATGAAATAAATGCAAATAATCAAAATGAGTTAATTACAGTTCATTCATTAGCACTACCTGAATTACCTCAAAAAGAAAATATATCTAAAGTAGTAGTAAAACCAACAGTTAAGGAAGAACAATCTCTTTTATCAGTAGAACAAACGTCAAAGCCTGATCATGTGTTTATTGTGAAGGAAGAACAAAAAGAATCAAAATCAGCTACTGTCTCACAGCCATTAACAATGACGCCGACAAGTGGAACGGGTGTTCAGTCAGTAGATGGCTTTATCTCCTATGTAGAACAACTTCTTTTTGAAAAGGTCAATCAAGCACGAGCAGAAGCGGGATTACCTCCTCTTGACTATCATTCAGACATGACTGAATACGCACGAATGAAATCAAAAGATATGGGAGAACGAAATTACTTTTCTCATGAAAATCCTGAAGGCGATTTAATGAGTGCTGTCATGCAACAAGATGGAGTGAGTTATCAAGCATGGGGAGAAAATATTGCTTTCATGGAATTTGAAATAGATGAAAGTTTTGAAAGCTTAGCAGAACAATTAATGAACAATTGGATGAACTCAAGTGGACATCGAGCTAATATTTTATCAACTGACTTTTCAAGCATCGGAATTGGTGTTTATCGAGTTGGAAATAAAGTTTATGCTACTCAAGAGTTTTATCGTTAGTTATAGATGAGAAAAAAGATTAAGTACCTCCATTTGTGAGGTACTTTTTTATGTAATTTAATAATGTGATAAAAAAAGGCCCTAAAGTAAGTGACAGAATGGTACTTCTAATGATTAAACTTTTAGGAGGAATATGAGAATGTATAAAAAATTGATTGTATGTACTGCATTTGTATTATTAGGAGGTATCTTATCGTTAGCAGTAAAATTACCTGCTAAACCAGCTGTTGCTTATGCATCAGAAGAGCGACAAGCATTGGAAGGAAATGATTGGCCAATGTGGGAGTTTTGCCAGCAGATGATGCAATCATTTCAAGGAACGAACGAAGATGGTAATCAAGAAATTATGTTAACAGGTGGATCTAGTGATGAAACGAAAGAATTTGTAAACGAGTGGTCGGTGGAGGAGCGAGAATGCTATGATTGGCCTAGAGAACAGTCACGCAAAGAGACACGAGTGAATTGTCACTAACCCATTTGAAAGGAGCAGGGGAGATGCTTTTAATATCTGATAAAAATTCATTTATCAAGCAGCATATTCCATTCATTATTAAAACAGTGAGCCAGATAACAGGGCAATATGTCACTCTAAATCAAGATGAAATGAGCATCGCCTTGCTAGCTTTTAATGAAGCCATTGATAAGTATGAAGAAGAGCGGGGAGGATTTTTACCTTTTGCGAAAGTAGTTATTCGGTGAAGAGTCTTAAATTATTTAGAAAAAGAACAAAAAAAGAGTAGAAGATACATCACTATATAAAAACAGAGAAATAATCTACATTTTCAGAATCATACT
>JAUMTV010000209.1 GCA_030531025.1 Turicibacter sp. | reverse complement strand
TGATAACGGAAAGGCTAAACTGGCGATTGAGTACTGTGATCAGATTTTTAAGGTTGAACGAGAACTTCGAGGCTTAGCCCCTGAAGAGCGCTATAAGCAACGTCAGTTACAGGTCAAGCCAGTGATTGAAGCTTTTTATGACTTTCTAGGTAGCTTCATCCCAATGAAAGGTAAGTTACAAACAGCAGTGCACTATGTACTGAACCAAAAACAAGAGCTAATGACCTTTTTAAAAGATGGTCGATTAGAGGCATCGAATAATCGTGCCGAACGCGCCATCAAAACTGTGGTTATTGGACGAAAAAACTACTTATTTTCAACAAGCCTAGCAGGAGCCGAAGCTAATGCGATGATTTATAGTATCATCGAAACAGCAAAAGAGCACGGCTTAAATGTTTATAAGTATTTAACTTATTTATTTGAACACCTACCAAATGTCGAGTTTTTAATGAAACCAAAGCTCTTGGAGGATTTTTTACCATAGGCAAAAAATATTCAAGAAAATTGTAAAGGAATTTAATATAAAATAAGACCTCATCTGTACATAAAGTATACAGGTGAGGTCTCTTTTTTTCTATACGTGTTGTTATTACTCGCTTACATATATCATTAATAAAGCCACCAAGAAACGGATAATAGTTACTTGGTGGCTTAATAGTTAGAATTCATAAACAATATATCCATCGTTTTCGTAAATGATGCTACCTAGCGTGTCTAGTACTTGGTGGACCCATGGGGCGGCAACCGTTGGAATCACCATGATTTTAATATCCTCTGTTTCTAGGATTTGTTTAAATTCTTTTTGTTGCTCTTCTTCTATTTCATATGATTTTCGAATGGCATCACGCAGCACATATAAGTTTGGTTTTGTTTGACGATATGATTCATCATAGGCACGACGCTCCTCGTTAACGGTATAGATCATTTTATAGTTATGAGAAAAATAATTGAGTTCTAATTGCGTCGTGAAAATATACGGGCGAGTGTCCCCATATTTTTGCTCAACGTAGCCTTCAATGAATGTCGCTGTATCAATAATATCTTGATCCATACGATATAAATGATTAAAACTTGATGGATTTGAAATTTGATGGAAATGATACGTTGTATATTCATATGTTTTCACGACTAATTGAAGCGTTGAAACAGCTGCTAAAGAAAGAACTACATAATGTAATTTAGGCTGTCTCACCATATAGGCTAAGAGCGCACAAACTAAAAATAATGATAAAACAATATCGCTGACGCGCATATACACACTTCCGGTAAAAGCAGTACTCACAAATCCTGAAACAATTGGGTTATAAAAAACAAGAATTAAAATCATTTGAATGATTAATCCATACTTCAAGCCACCTTTTAACTTTTTCACTTGTGTCAACGCAAATAGATTAAGTAATAACATCATATCTCGCAACAACGCTAGTATAAATAAACTCCAGTTTCCTTCTTTTAAATACGTTCGTCTTGGCGCGTATTTATAAAACATCTCTTCGAAAAATTGTGACGGTGAAATAGAAGATGCCGGATTCAATTTTGGTAACATCAAACACGATAACACCATCATCCCTAAAATACCGATAACTACTAAAATTCTAAACAATTTACTATATAATACACCGTTGATTACTGCTTTTGTTTTTGTTGCTAATGAGAAGATAATGAAGATACCCACTAGAATCCATAACGCACTAACCGGAAGAAAAACGGAGCGATAACTCAAAAAGAAGGATAAATAAATGATTAGTGGAATCGCACTAAAAACAAGCGGTAACAAGTGGTTTTTACGATGAATAAACAGCTCATATAATCCAATCGCTACCATTAACATAATTCCTAAAAACAAAGAGGTGGATTGAAATGATGCTGCACTCAACCACAACAATCCACATAACACTAAGGATTGAGTTTTTGGTCGTTTGAAATACTCACAATATCCCATCATCAAGTAACAAAAAACAAACAATCGAATATTATTTCCATACACATTGTATCGAACAAAGTAGTCAAATTGGCCTAAGAAAGCCCATAAAATAACAAAGATAGCAACTATCATCCATGATTTTTTAGTCCCTTTAAAATAATGAATTAAGTTTAAGAACGTCATCCCTACTGTTAACCATAGCAACACTGGCACAAACCATCCCATGACTAATACTGCATCTAAGTTAAAAATTGTTGCAAGAAACGTTAAAAATAAATAAAAGCCTTGGAAATTATAATAAGAATCTAACCACGCTACTTCTCCACTTAAAGGTAAAATTCCATTAATATGTTCTGCTCTCATATTATTTTCAACTAATGTGATATAAAAACTTTGATCAGCATTTGTATCATTTAAAGAATTAGTCGTATAACAGATGAGAAAGTTAAATAAAATAAATCCACCAATTAGCAAGTATTCCATCCAACGCTTTGGTTCTAATTTAAAGAGTTCTTGTCTTTTATCCTTTAACTCCCCACATAAACCAATAACAATAAATCCCGTCAATCCTATTAAAACGACTGAATAAACAATACTAACCGTCTGCATAGAAACATGAAAGTATTGCATAGGAAATGATACGAATTGAATAAAAGCCATGATAATAAAAAATCCGACTGGCCATTTATATTTAATTTTCGCTAATAAATCAGGAAAGAAGTGAATCGCTGCCTGACTGACTAAATAGCTGTAACTCACAAATAATAATATTAAACATAGTAACGAAACCATAATAATCTCCTTAATTAACTCCGCAATTTTCACACATCTAATAAAAATGTTTACGTTTTATTATAATATACTTTTACATTTATTTCTACGCCTTCAAAACGGATCCCCTCGAATGTAATCTTAAGCGCGATAAAAACGTTCCTTATTGTAGAATGAACTAGTGAAAAAACATTAACAATAAGATTTATTTATAAGCTATCAACATCTTATTCCTTTTGATTGTTCCCATATATAAGTGCCGATAAACTTTCACAACGTAAAACTTTTAGCAGACTATAGGATGTCTTCGTACCAAAGTTTTTTTTGATAACTAAGATTTATTCTAGAAATCTCAAATACATTTTAATTTATAAATATAAATTATTTCTGATCACAGTTATTGTATGAGACAAATGATTAAACTATTAAACCGACATCATTTAACGATTTTACATAGGACAACAAGGTAAGCCCAAAATATTTACCCATCTAAAGTAGAACCTGAATCAGCTGATAATCGACACTTACTCTATTATCAAGAAATTTATTCATAAAAAGACTGTGTTAAACTAATCATTTAACACAGCCTTCTCATTATTTATTTTGTAATAATTTTTCTAATTCATTTAATTCATCTAATGAGTCAATTTCAAATAAATCATCTGATTTTAATTCACGTACTTTAATTTTCAGCTCATCTAAAGAATCTTTCACTAAATTGTCCCAAAATAATTGTTCAAATCCACCTTGTTCAACGGCTTGTTCTAATTTTCCTTTTAAAAACTCACCATCTTCT
>JAUMTV010000208.1 GCA_030531025.1 Turicibacter sp. | reverse complement strand
TACTAGTGGTAGATACATTTTCTTCGAAAATGGTAGGTGACCCCTAGACTATAGTCTACCTTAGTATTAAAAAGAATTCTCAAATAAAATGATGAAATACATTTCTGTTTCCATATAGAAAAACGCCTACTTATAAATAAGCAGGCGTTTTTCTTATTTGACACTTTTAACCTCATATTCTTGGAATCTATACTTTTGTCCTGTTGGATTGACTTTACCTTCAGGAACTTCTTCCACAAACATATCATAAGGTCTAACAAAAAGTCCACATTCACCATATAATGCGCGATAAAGAACCATTGTTTCTTGAGTTTCTGAATGCTTAACAAAATCTTCAACAAGATATAAATCACCTTTAAAGTGTCTGAAAATCTTTCCTTTTGAATTTGTAATATCTCTCATTTTAATGTACCTCCTTAGGCAACATTTATTATAACCAAATTTGATGAATAGTAAAGAAGATATTTAGACTATGATGCTAATTCATCAATGAGAACATTAAAGATGTTGCTCTAAAGGATACTCCTGATAGTATCATTTAGGTCGTTTTTTGGTTTACTCATAAAAAGACTTGTGTATAATTAAACTAACTAAGTTCTTTAGGAGGGGTCTAATGTATAAAATATTAGTCGTTGAAGACGATGAAAGTATTGCATCATCACTTCAGAAAGTACTGACTCTGTGGGGGGATGACGTACATGTTGCCACTCAGTTTAAAGATGTCTTTTCAGAGTTTGTTAGTCTGAATCCACAATTAGTGCTACTTGATATTGGACTTCCATTTTTTTGTGGCAACTGGATTAATCTTTATCTTAACGGCTAGAACTTATTATCGAATCGTCGAACGAAATTAAGAGGAATTATATAAAATAAAACAATGTCTGCTGATTTAGACATTGTTTTTGTTTTATATGCTTTATTTTCCATAAAATTACATGCTATAATCTATTTAATTAATTTTTAGAGGGATTATGTAAAATCAAGGGAATATTTGATAAGAACTAGATTATGTAAAAAGGGGGGGATCAGTGAGAATGGTACAAAGGAAAACGATTAAGTTATTAGGAGATAGTGGGTTCCCTGCCGCACGTAGCGAAGCTCGTGCACATCCTCCATTAGTAGGGAAATAAGTAGCCGGAGCTGGATCATCAGATGATTGTCGTGAAGGGGATTTGATTATTAAGATAGATGGCCAGTTATTTAGAAGGCAACTTGGAAAGAAGTGTTGGGCTTCTTTGCTTGAGACCTATATGAAAGAGAACGATCCTAGTTATCATGTAGTTAATAACGGATGTAGCGGGATAAATTCTACGCAGTTAAGGGCCCATTTAACTGAACTAATTGAGAAAGATGATGATGTTATTTTATTAATGATTGGAACGAATAATCGAAAGTTACCTAATGGAATGATTGTTTTATTTCATGATTTGATCGATATCATGAAGAGGTTAAAAGCGATGAATAAAAAGGTCATTTTAATGATGGCAAATCCAGTCACATCAGAAGATGATCACTATGTAAATCGATTATTTAAACAATATAAGTCCAGATAAGTTTTTCATATCGGAAAACTTTTAAGCCCTACTAATGGAGGAAACATGCTATGCATGGTAGGTGACCCCTGGACTATAGTCTGTCTTAGTATTAAAGCGGCTCCTCAACCAAGTCTGTTATAAAAATATGAAATACATATCTGTTTCTATAAAGAAGATGTAAATGAGGTTTTAAAGAAAGTTACGATGCAATCGAACATAACATTTATTAATTATTACGAATATATCCACCGCTATATGAGTCAAACAGGAGAAAGTATTGAATCATTAATGATTCATGGAGATGGCTTGCATCCAACCGATAAAGTTCATACGTTGATGTTTAAGCATCTAATAGAATTATTAGGGTTATAAAAAAGGGAGAATAAAAATGAGTTACATAATGAATTTAAGAGAATCAGTAGGAACACGTCCAATTGTAATGGTTGGTGTTAATGTCATCTTATTAGATGACAATGAGCGTATGTTACTTCAATTAAGAGTAGCTAATGGAGCTTGGGGATTACCAGGTGGCGCCTTAGAACTAGGGGAGAGTTTAGAAGAGGCCGCTAAACGGGAATTATTTGAAGAAACGGGGTTAACGGCTAAACGACTAACATTATTTAATGTATTTTCAGGAGATGAATTTTATTATCAATATCCAAATGGGGATCAAGTTTATAATGTCATCACAACATATATTTGTACTGATTACCGAGGTCAGTTAAAAATGGATGAGGAAGAGGGGAAAGATTTAAAATTTTTCTCATTAGATGAATTGCCTGATTATATTAATCCACCCGAAATCTCGATTATTAAATCATTTTTAAAATCAGAGTTTATGTAAATAAAAAATTCCTAACCATGCTTGGTTAGGAATTTTTTGATTAATATAATTCAATAAATTTTAAAACGAAATCACTAGAATTTTTAGCTGCTAATGGTAAAAATTCTTCGTATGATAAGTCGGCTCCACCATCAGCTTTATCTGAAATCGAACGGATGATAATGTATGGAATGTCGTTTAAGTAAGCGACTTGTGCCATAGAAGCACCTTCCATTTCAACAGCTGAAACTTCACCGAAGTTAACTTTAATTTTTTCAGCAGCTTCTCCACCGGCAATAAATTGATCTCCTGATGCTACTTGTCCTTCTTTAACTGTGATATTTGTTAAAGATGATGCTGCTTTGTTTGCAATAGCAATTAAGTCTTGGCTAGCTGGGAAGAAGTCAATTCCTAGACGATCAATTTTACCAATTGTTCCACCAACCGGTGTTGTATCAAAGTCATGTTGAACAGCTTCAGTTGAGATAACGATATCTCCTTGATTAAGTTCAGGATCTAATGTTCCAGAAACACCTGAGTTTACTAATGCTTCAACATTGAATTTATCGATTAAAATTTGTGTACAAGCTGCCATGTTTACTTTACCTACACCTGAGCGAACTAATACAATTTCTTTTTTATCAATCGTTCCACGGTAGAATGTCATTCCAGCCACTTCTACTGTTTCTTTAATATCCATTTTAGATTTAATGATTTCAACTTCTTCTTCCATTGCTCCAATGATTCCTAGCGGTTTGGCCTCTTCCGCTTGAGAATTTGAGCATCCTAAGATTGCTGTTAATGAGACGATCATCACAGCACATAAAGTGAATAATGATTTTTTCATGATGTAAAACTCCTTTAAGTTATTATTTGACGATGGTCCTCAATCATTGTCCATTTTGTTATAACACGATTTACAAAAAGTCTCAATCAAAATATCCCATAATTCGACAAATGAAGTGATAAATCAATCTTAAAGAGTCAGATGTGAGAAATCTCTAATCATCCAGAGATAAAGTTAACTTGAAGTTTAAATTAGAGAAGATGAATTTAAAACAAAAATAGGCCTAGTTTGTACTAGACCTATTTTTGTTATTGACGTGAGTTGTAAATTTCTTTTTCAACATCGATGAAGGCTTTCGCAATG
>JAUMTV010000207.1 GCA_030531025.1 Turicibacter sp. | reverse complement strand
TAGGTTGTATAAAAATAAAAGATCACAGCTATAAAAAAATGACCTGCCCAATATGGGCAGGTCATTTTTTATATTATTGTTATATATAGAAACAGAAAAGTATTTTACAATTTTATAACAGGCTTGGTTGTAAAGCCGCTTTAATACTAAGACAGACTATAGTCCAGCTAAAAGTTTTCCGATATGAAAAACTTATCTGGACTTATATATGAATCAGATCGTGAAAAAGTTAAACAAGTCCATTTTTAAAAGCAAAAATAGCAATTTGTGTACGGTCACGGAGTTCAAGTTTAAAAAGAATATTAGTAATATGATTTTTAATCGTTCCTTCTGATAAGAACAGTTTAGCTCCGATTTCTTTGTTTGATAACCCTTCAGCAATGTGACGAATAATTGAAAGTTCTTTTTCGCTTAATCGATATTGCTCATAAAAATTCACTTCTTTTTTGACAGGAACATGTGCCGTTAATAATTGGTTAGCGACTTCGGGATGAAAAATGACGTTTCCAGTTAGCGTTGACTTAATGCTTTCATAAATGACCTCATGTGAACTATCTTTTAATAAATAACCTGATGCACCGTAATGGAGGGCGTCATGAATATAAGCCTGGTCATTAAAAGTTGTTAAAATTAAGACTTTGATCTGTGGGAAGGCTTCTCTAATTAAACGTGTTCCCATTACACCGTCATACTCTGGCATTCGAATATCCATTAAAACAACATCTACGTCGTGATTTTGACAACAATTAAACGCTTCTTTACCATTCGTTGCAGTTGCAACTACTTCAATATCTTCAAATAGTGACAACATCATTTTTAATCCATCACGAATTAAGACTTCATCATCAACAATTATAACTTTAGCCATAGTTTTCTTCCTTTCCTTTAGGGATGATTACTTGTATTTTAAATCCTGATTGAGCAGGGAAAAAGAGTAGCTTTCCATTGACTTCACTAATACGCTCACTCATACTTGTTAACCCTACGCCTTTTTTAAATGTCGGACAGCCGAGTCCATTGTTATCAATCGTTAAAACTAAGTTATCCGGTGTAAAATTTAATATGACATAAACTTCAGTCGCCTGCCCGTGTCTAAGAGCATTAGAAAGAGATTCTTGAATAATCCGATACAGTGTTAAACCAATCTTTGGACTTAACTCCCATTTATGTTTTGAAATAGTTAGACGAACTTGAACGCCTGAGAGCTTTTCAAAGTTTTGAATCAGCTCTTCAATTCGATAAAGTTCTTGATACGTCTTATATTCATTCGGTTTGAGTTGTGTTAGGGCAGCTCTTACTTCTTGCAAACTGTTTTTTAAAAAATCACGTAAGTTCGCTGCAAGTGGAGCGACGCTCGATGTTTCTTTTTTTGCGATTATTTCCATTGCATTTAGTTGAATCATAGCCGTAGAAAGTGAATGCCCGACACTATCATGAATATCACGCGAGATACGATTTCGTTCTTTTAAAACCGCTAGTTCAGTCATAGAAGAGGCATAAAGTTCAAGTTCTTCTTTTACTTGTTTAAGTTGTTCTTCTGAAATTCGCAGTTCATCATAGAGAGCTTGTGCATCTAATTTTCTTTCATGTTCATCTTTAATATAACTCGCTAAACAAAGAATAATTAGTAAAGAAAGACATTCAAAAATATGATCCACTGAGGTGAGCAAGCGATAGTGAAGCGTCAGTATCATAAAAAAAATGGTTGTAAACATGAAGTGATAATTTTTAGAAAGATGTAAGATAACATCAAGTCCTGGTAAAATGAAGTAGAAGAAAAAAGGACCTTGATTGATTTGAAATAAAAGTAAAATAAGGATTAAATCAACGCAGATAGAACATATAATCCATATAGGGCGATTTAAAGAGAAAAAGCGAATTTGACTATTGATGAGGAGTAGTAAAAAAATGATCAGGGTGAAAGAAGAAATTGATGTATTAAAGAGAAATAATATAATTAAAATCGAAAATAGTGCTAAATAACGGATGAAAATTAATCGTTTATTTTTTCTCATCATTTGGCCTCCTATCTGCCTTTATTGTAACACGAAAAAATAAGTAGGAAAATATAAAGGATTATGAGGTGATCATGTGAAAAAAGTAATTGCAATATCAAGTAGTGGAAGAAAGAGGAATACATATCGACTCATTGAGTCAACACGTGATTTACTTGAGGAAGCGGGAATTGAACTAGAAATCATTCATTTAGCAGATGTAAACATTAGAGACTGCCGGGGCTGTGATGCTTGTATTTTAACTGATAAATGTCCAGTTAAAGATGAAGTGACAGATTTACTGAATCGGATGCAAGAAGCAGACGGTTTAATCTTAACATCACCTGTTTATATGGCAGGCGTGAGTGGGCAGCTTAAGCGATTACTAGATCGAACTTGTCGCTGGTACCATCGTCCAGCCTTAGTGGGAAAGCCAATTTTACTAATGACAACCACTGCAGGTGGGTATGCTAAAGATGTTTTAACTTATCTAAAAAAGGTATCCACCTTTTGGGGGTGTAATATCTGTGGACAAGTTTTTAGAACGATGAGTAATTGGGATGTCGGTGTAAGTGAGAGAGAACTTCAAACCTTTATTCAAGCGATTCATCAGCAAGCTAAATGGAAACCTCAACTGAATCAAGTTATTACATTTCAAGTTCAAAAGGCATTAGCATTTTATGTCCTCCCACGCGATAAATCGTATTGGCAAGAGCATCATTGGAGTGAAGCTGTTTATTATGAAGGAAGTCAAGTGGCTTGGTATCAAAAATTAATTGGTTACTCTTTCTTTCAGTTATTAAGTCATGGCATGTCGCATCAAAAAAAGACCTCAAAAGATTAAGATCTTATTGACTATAACTAATTCCTGAAATTAAGAAACCAATTGTTGTAGAAACAAGATGCCCTATTTGCGTCATCCTATCATTATAGCTTAAATGATTGGTTAGATTGGCAATAAGTAATGTCATTAAGCATGTAATACAAACAAATGTTGCGAATACGATACGAATATGAGTTCCTTTTAAGTAAGGAGGCTTTTTTTGTAAGAGAGATTCAGTCTCAGTTATGGGAGGTGTTTTTACTTTTTCAGCTATGGAGAGTTTAGAATGATCTATTTAAGAGTTAGTTTGATGTTTAGTGCTATGTGGAATATTCATTCCAAGGATATAGCCGAAAATGCTTGAAAGGCTTGTGGAAAAATAGCTGCAATAGAGGGGTGATGTGTTATTGGCTCAAAAAATATAGCAAAGATTAATTCGGGTAGTAATAGCGCACCGATTATTAAGGCTGATTTACAAGCTAAGTCTAATTCGCACCATTCATGTTTAAGTTGATTCATTAGAGTAGGTTTGTTTTTACATCGTTTCATATAAATATCATCCTAGCTTGAAAGTTGTCTATCCTATCATATGTTCAGCACAATAAAGTGGAAGGAGATGTATCTAATTATTGAATATATGGTAAAATAAATCATCAGATACGAGCACTTGAGTATCACTAAAACTATATATAAACAGAAATAAAATCTACATTTATCACGACACACTAAATGTT
>JAUMTV010000206.1 GCA_030531025.1 Turicibacter sp. | reverse complement strand
TCAACTCTTTCTGTCAAACACTTTTTAAACTTTTTTCGAAACTTTTTTGTTTCTTTTGTTTTTTGTTTGTCGCTCTTGTCGACTTCTTAATATTATCATCTCGGTCGAATAATGTCAAACACTTTTTGTAATTTTTTTTATTTTTTTCTAAATCATCCATTTCTATGAATTTAATGACTGTAAAAAGAAGCCGATCCATCGTTCGGCTTCTTTCTCGGTTATTTTATTCAACTTCCATATCTGGATGATCTAAATAATATAGAATCCCTTCATAAATAGCATAGGCAATCTCGTCTTGATAACTTTCTGTATTCAATTTTTCTGCTTCCTCTGGATTTGATAAGAAACCAATTTCAACTAAAGTAGAAGGTACATTTGAATTTTTTAATATAAATAAACTTGAAATAGATTTTGCTTCTCGCGTTGTCGTTTCTAAATTATTTTTCATACTATTCATAATAGCAGTGGCTAATTGTTTATTTTCTAAACTTTTTGGATCATAAAAAGTTTGTGCTCCACTCCATGAGCTATTTCCAATCGCATTAGCATGTATAGAGACAACAATTCCATTTTCCTGATTATTCATGATTTGAACTCGTTTACTCAAATCTTCAGTTTTTCTTGGCTTAGCATCTGGTGAAGCTAAATCGTAATCGCCATCACGTGTTAATATTACATTAATTCCCTGCATTCTTAAGTAATCTTCTACTTTTTTACTTACTGATAAAACAACCTCCTTTTCTACTATCCCGCTTGCCGATGAGGCACCACCATCTATTCCTCCATGTCCCGCATCTAATACAACCGTTACTGATCGCTGACTATTATCTAGACTTTCCTGATATTTTCCCATGATTACTGGAATAAAGCTTATAAACAGTACAACCAAAAATAAAATTAACGCAATTGTTCTTTTCATCCTCATCACCTTTGTATTACATTATTTTTTTACAAGTGTATGAGAATGATGTGTCAAATATAATTAATCATTCAAAATAAGCAATTAAATTACTTTTTCACTATACTTGGAACGCCGACCGACGTTTTACTTGGGGGAACATCCTTTAATACAACAGCATTTGCACCTATGATACATCCTTTTCCGAGTGTAATATTACCTAATATTTTTGCACCTGCACCAATTGTTACATTACTTTCAACCGTTGGATGACGTTTACCTGTCACACTACCTCTACCTACACCCCCAAGTGTGACCCCGTGATACATTGTTACATCATCACCAATGATACTTGTTGCTCCTATTACAACACCTGTCCCATGATCGATAAATAATCGTTTTCCAATTTGTGCTGCTGGATGAATCTCTATATTCAAACAACATCTGACGATGAACATCATAAATTCAGCAATTAATTGTAAATGATGAATATATATATAATGTGCAATTCGATACCAAAAAACAGCTTGAACACCAGGATACAAAAGCATGATTTGTAAAATATTTCTTGCTGCTGGATCTCGTCTCTTTATTGAATCAAAGTACTCTTTCATCTCTTTCATCTCCCTTATCACTCTTTTTCTTACTGTTATCGTATGAATCTATACTCATAATGATTAGGCTTAATCCTATATTTAAGACAATATCTCACATACTATAGAGAAAAGTAAATCTATCTAATATCTAATCTTTTCTCATGTAATACGTATGAACTCTAATTAATATTTCTTTCATTCCTAACATAAAAGGAGGTTACAACCTATGAAAAAATTAACAAATAAAGTTGCCCTTATTACTTCTGGAACAAGAGGGATTGGACTACAATGTGTCAAAACACTCGCAAGAAATGATGCGATTGTTTATATTGGTGCTCGACGTTTAGAAGTCGCTAATGAAATTTGCGATGAATTATTAAAAGAAGGTCATGATGTAAGAAGTGTTTATTTCGATGCAACAAAAACAGAAACATATGAGACAATGATTGAGACAATTATTAAAGAAGCAGGGCGCCTCGATATTTTAGTGAATAACTATGGTGGTACAGATTCGAAAACAGATTTAGACCTTATCAATGGACAGACTGAAACATTTTTTAATACAATGCATTTAAATCTTAGCAGTGTTTATCTGCCTTGTAAATTTGCTATTGCACAAATGTTAAAACAAAATAGTGGCGTCATTGTAAACATCTCTTCAATCGGATCTCTCTTACCCGATGTTGCACGACTAGGTTATGGCGTATCTAAAGCTGCTATTAATTCATTGACTCAAAATATTGCCATTCAATATGCTAAACAAAATATTCGCTGTAATGCTGTTTTACCAGGGCTAATTGCAACAGATGCTGCTATAAAAAATATGTCCGATGATTTTATTCAATCGTTTCTTAAACATGTGCCACTTCATCGCTTCGGACAGCCAGAAGATATTGCAAATGCCGTTTTATTTTTAGTTAGTGATGATTCGTCATTTATAACTGGCCAGCTTTTAGAAGTAGCAGGTGGGTTTGGACTTCCTAGTCCAATGTACGGTGAAACAATTAGAAAATAAAAAGAAATAAGTCACCGATTAGTAGGTGACTTATTTCTTTTTATTTTCTAACTCAACAAGTTGTTGACGTTGTTCTTCAACTTTTTGTGCAAGCTTTTGGTTTTGCTCCATTAACTTTGCTGTAATCTCTTTTAATTGACTAATTTCTTGATTTTGCTCATTCATCATCTCTTTCATTTGTTGACGATGATCAGCTTCTACTAAAGCAGCCAATGCTTCTTTCAAATTATCTGCCATTAAATTTTCTAAATACCAAACAACCTCACGTGCTCGCATACGATAAAGTTCAGGTAATACTGTTTTTTGTGCTAAAAGAGTTTCTAATTCTGATTGCTGTTTACCAAGTTTCGTCATTTCATCTCGAATATGATTAGCAATTAATGAGTTAGAAATCTTTTCATACTCTATACTGTTTTTTGCTTCTTCAAGAACAGTTTCAAGTGATGGAATTTCAGTAGGCTTTTGTTTAACTAAATAATATTTAACCACTTGTTGATACAATAAATAAACGATAACCGGTGTAATAATCCAAAATAATACAACGTGTAAAAATGGAACACTTAAAATAATCAGTCCGTATCCTAATAATACACAAATAATTAAGTCTAATAAAATCGCAACTCCTTTAAAAGCAGCTAGCTTCTCAGTTAAATTTTGATATGACTGATGTGCCTTATATTCTTCGCTATCATAATACTTTTTTTTCACCATCTCTAAATGCTCTTGCTTCGTAGAGCTAATTGTCGCTTCAAGTGTCGCTTTCTTTTTATCAATTTCACGCTTTACAATCTCAATTTCGTTAATCATTTCATCTGTTAACCAAAGATTAGCGATTAGTTCATCTTTTGATAAATTATTGACATCAATCATTATTATCTCTCCTTTGATTTTAAAGCAATGAGATTTTTCATTCATAAAGATACTTTCATAATCGAAATTATAACAACCTTTAATTAAAAATTCAATCTTCTCACCGATAAGTACTAATAAGTTTCTTTTAGTTGTCATAACTTTTGCCTTCTCTAATAGTTATGCTCTACTCTCCTCAAAAATGCTAGATACTACTGATTCATCAAAGTCTTTCTTTATAAAGGTCTAGCCTATAATATTTGTAGTTAATCGTTTAATGTTTCTTTATCTATTTTT
>JAUMTV010000205.1 GCA_030531025.1 Turicibacter sp. | reverse complement strand
TTGGGAATTTTTTTGTTAGGCTGATTTGCCGAAAGGCAACTCCAAGCGAAGCGACAAGAGTTGTTTTTCGCAAATGCCTAGTCACAAAAAAATGGGACCCACTGTTCAAAAATTTTTTTTTATTTTTTTCAAAACGAAGTGAGTTTCAAAATTTATTTTGAAAGAGCATAAGGGATTTTAGCCGTCTGAACGGCTAGAAAACTTGGTAGTACCAAGTTTGAAAAGTCGGCTTAAAACCTAAAATAAATAGCTGGTTGCTATACATTTTTTAAAAGACTTGAAAAGAAGATATACATTTGCTATACTTATGATATACAAAAGATATACGCTTTTTAGGAGGTCAAAATGGCTAAAAAACAAGTTAATATTCGCATGAGCGAAAATATTTATGAGTACTTAATTGAAAAATGTGAAGCAGAAAATAAAACTCAAATCGAGGTGATTGAAGAACTTTTGATACAAGATAAACAGAGAAAAAATAATTATGTAGATGACTTAGCTGACGCTATTTCTTCACGCTTGAATGATAAATTGAAGCCAATGAGGATTGCAGTTAACGAAAATAATAAGTTATTAAAAATTGAGCAGAATGTTTTAAATTATTTATTATTAGCACAGACAATTAATATGCCTTATGACCAATATGGTGATTATAAACATGACGCTTTTGCTTATGCAACTGACCAAGTTAATGAAGAAATTAAACGTCTACAAGTGATTAAAGCTGAACAAAAAATAAAGTCTAAAAAAAATAAAGAGGTGTAAGATGACAGAAGTTTATTTAAGATTTAACAAAGAAACAGAAAGATATGATTGTTATAATGCTTTGACAGATGAATTTGAGCAGACATTAACAAGTGGGAATTCGTTTATGTTGATTCCAGATGATGAGGATCTAGAAGTGCCAGGGCGAATTGAACATGATTCGATTTATGGTTACTATTGGGTAGATACTGAAGAATTTACTCGTCAAAAATTAGAGAATGGAATGAAAGGATACGTTTGAAGTGTATAGCAAACTAACAGGTGAATGTATATTCGTTAGCTATTAGTTCGTTATTTGCTCTCTATGAGCTTTTAACGAATAAAAGGGTAGAAGTTTTAGGTTGAGATTAAAAACTTCTCTAAGGCGCTTTTAAAAGGATTAGAAAGGGGAAATGGTTAATGGGGTTCATTGATGTTCAAGAGTTAGAAAAAATCCAAGAGAGAGCAGTAAAAATTTTAATTAAGCAAAAAGAATTGGAATTAGTGGGTGAAGGTGGTTCTCAAAAAAATAAAGAAGCAGCATTGAAGCTGATGGAAGTTGAATTAGTTAATCTTAAAGAAAATTTTTTGACAGATGTTTTAGATTTTTTAACTCAAGATTTTTGTGACGAGATTGAAAGAGCAGAAAAAAATCTTAGGGATCGTTATTGTTTAGAAAAAAATATTGCAATGAGGTCGGAAATTTAAGAGAGAATTATTCGGCAACGAGGAAAGAAAAAAAGCACCCAATTGGGTGCTTTTTTAGAGGCTCCGCAAGGAGGCTCTATCCTTTACTTGATACTATGTGAACAATGTCAATAAAAAAAGTAGGCTCAAAGCCAAGTAGAATCAACGTTTATCGCGATTTTTGCAGGGTGATAAAAATATTGAAAAAACCCCTTATTCTATGTTACAATGAATTTGTTCAGAAATCATATAACAGAATAGGGGGGTTTCGTTTTTATTTAGAGAGAAAAAGGTGTTTTTCTCTAATAAGCTAACGAAATAATAGCATGGAACAATTAAATAAGCAAGTAGAATTTTTAGAAGATAAATCTTCCAGTGGTAAGTTAAGAGATTGGTCTGGGAAGAAAAAAAGAAATTTAAGTTTAGCCGAAATTTACATGATGATAAAGGAGTCTTATCGTAAAATACATTCAGAGAAGTTTAATCGATTTTTAAATCGTGAGGAGCGTAGTCGAATGTGTGCGACAGTGTTGCAGTTTAAAAAAGATACTGAACAAAAAAGAAAATTACATCAAGCTTATTTTTGTCAGTTGCGATTATGTCCGATTTGTAACTGGCGACGATCATTGAAAATTTTTAGTCAAGTGTCTAAGATTATTCAAGCAATTGAGCAAGAGAAACAATATGCTTATATTTTTTTAACATTGACTCAAAAAAATGTGAGTGGTGAAGATTTAGATGAAGAATTAACTAAGATGATGAAGGCTTGGAGATTATTCATTCAGTATAAAAAAGTAAAAGATGTGATGAAAGGTTCATATCGAGGGCTTGAAATTACTTATGATAAAAATCTAAAAATCACAAAAAAAATGTATCAAGAGAAAAAGGATTATTATCAAAAACTAGGTTTGAAAGTGGGAGATAATAATCCGAACTTTGATATGTATCATCCGCATTTTCATGTGTTAATTGTGGTTAATAAAACTTATTTTTCAGGTAAAAAATATTTAAAACATGAGGAATGGCAAGAACTATGGGCAAAAGCTATGAAATTAGATTATTTGCCACAAGTTAATGTTAAAAAAGTAAAAGGTAATACCGCTGAAGCTGTAGCGGAAGTAGCAAAATATTCAGCTAAAGATAGTGATTATGTGATTGAAAAAGATTTAGATTTATCTATGAATGTGGTTGAAACGTTAGATTATGCACTACAGGGTAGACGTTTGGTTTCGTTCAGTGGAATCATGAAAGAGTGGCATAAAAAATTAAATTTAGATGACGCAGAAGATGGCGATCTTGTTCATATTGAAACCGAAAAAGACGAGGAGTTAGAGGGCGAACTGACGCTTGAAACGTATGCTTGGAATGTTGGTTATATGAATTATGTGAGAGTATAAGGGGTGTAGGAAAATGGAGTGTAATGCGATTAAAGGATTTCATTTAGGAATTGATAAAGAGGGGAAAGAAGTAGTAAAAGTAGGTAAGTTGTATACGTGGTATATGCAAAGGAAATTTAGAGAGTCATTAGATGAGCCAGTCAAACCTGGTGATGTAGTTTTAGTTAGAGGACGACGAAAAAAAGATAGTAGAAAATATACTAAATCAAGGATTTTAGTGATGGAAGTTTTTCATTATGATGGAGAGGAAAGTCATGCTCCAGTTTTAACTGTCTTAGAAAAATATCAACCAAAAGAGGAAGAGCAAAGATAAAATTTGCTCTTTTTTTGTTGGGATTTTTGCGGGATTTGTTGGGCTAAAAGTGGGATTTTTGAAATTCAACTTGGGATAAACGTGGGATTTAGCTTTGAATTTTGGGATTTTTGTGGGATTTGCTAATGTGATTATGATATCATTCCAAACTTGGTACTACCAAGTTCTGTCACGAGAGTGATAGCAGATTTCCCTTATGCTCTTTAACAATTTTCATTGTTAAACTCATTTTTCTAGCGAAAAATCAAAATAAAATAGCTTTAAAAATCATTTTAAGCCGTTCTAAGATGCTTTAAAATTTTTTAATATTCGGGAGATAGGTTTTAAAAACAAAAGCCTCACAGAGCTTAAAAATGCTTTAAAAAAGTTTTCAAAAAAATGAAGATCAGTGAGAAGAACTGACAAAAAAAATAAAAGAGTTGCAGTAAAATTTTTTTAACACACTCGTACGCTTTTTTTGTCATGCCCAAAAATCGGAGCGAGAAAAAAATAAAAAAGTGAAACGTAAATTTTTGACTTTGGGAATTTTTTTGTTAGGCTGATTT
>JAUMTV010000204.1 GCA_030531025.1 Turicibacter sp. | reverse complement strand
TTTCCTTAGCTTATCATTAGGTATGTGTACGGCAGATATGATAAACTGATAGTAGTAAGAACAGGAAATGTGGTGATTTTGATGTATTATGCACAAATTCGAAAATATGATACTGCTAATGGACCGGGTATTCGTTCAAGTTTGTTTGTATCTGGTTGTACACATTGTTGTGAAGGGTGTTTTAATCAGGAATATAAACATTTTAGATATGGTCATCCATGGACAAAAGATGTAGAAGATACATTTATAAACCATTTGACGAATCCTAATGTACATGGCGTTACGATCCTTGGAGGAGAACCAATGGATCAAGTTCGAGATAATGACCTTCTTAATTTAGTCAAACGAATTAAAGAAGAAACTAATCAGACGATTTGGATTTATTCAGGCTATACGTATGAAGAGATTATAGCTCATCCTAAGACACGTGCGATTTTAAGTTACTGTGACGTGTTAGTCGATGGACCATTTGTTGAGAACTTGAAGAATTTAAAGCTGCGATTTAGAGGAAGTAGTAATCAACGAATTATTGATGTTCAAAAGTCGATTAAAAACGGGATAGTCTCTTTACTAGAAAAGTATTAAAATAAAGAGGAATGTAGCTTAGCTATGTTAATCTGTTATATAGAGGAGATTTTAAATGAGTCAATCGATTTACTTTGCTAAGGTGAAGCCTGAAGCAATCATTCCATCAAAACGTGTAGAAGATGGAGCATTTGATATTTATGCTTGTTTTGAAGAAGATTTTATGAAGGTTGAACCTCATCAAACAGTATTAGTTCCAACAGGAATTGCTTCAGCCTTTTCAAGTGACTATGTCGCAATTATTAAAGAACGTGGCTCAACAGGATCAAAAGGAATTGGCCAAAGATGTGGTGTCATCGATTCAGGTTATCGTGGTGAGTGGTTTATTGCTTTAACAAACCATAACACAACACCTTTAGTGATTGCCAAGGAGTCTGTTAAAAATCAATTTGGAGGATGTATCGTTTATCCTTATGAAAAAGCAATTTGCCAATGTATGATGGTAGAAGTTCCTAAATTACAGATTGAAGAAATGAGCTATGAAAAATTATTAAAAATTGAATCTGAACGTGGGACAGGTGCCCTTGGTTCATCAGGAAAGTAAAAGACAGCAGAAGCTGTCTTTTTATTTTTACACTTTTAAAAAAATAAGATATAATTTTGGAAGAAGGGAGAGCAAATTATGATTGGGATGTCGCAGCATTTAGGGTTTTATTTGTTAATATTTGGAGTTTTTCCATTGCTTCTAGCCTCTCGCTCCTATATTTGGGGACGAGGAGGATATGCCTTCTTAAACCATACCAATATAGAGGTTATTAAAGGACTTTCGATGCTATGGATTATCGTTCAAAGCTTAAGTGATCGCTTAGTGAACAAAACATTAATTATTATGAGTATTTCAAAGAGTGGCGTTCTTGGGGTAACTTTATTTTTATTTTGTTGTGGGTTTGAAGCGATGATGCAATATAGAAGTAATCGTCGATATTTAAAAGGATTTATTTTTCATCAGATCATTCGAATTCTTTTTGTTTTCTTATTTTGTAATGTTATAGGAACACTTATTAATATTTATCGAGGCGGTTATGATGAAGTCGTTACGATATTTAAAGATACATTAGCTTTTCGTTTTTCAGATGGAACAAGTGCTTCATTGATCGGAACGCTCCTTTATTTTTATCTTGCGTTTTATATTAGTTATCGAACTAAATTTAAAATGAACTCATTAGTTTGGATGAGTATAACGTATATAGCGATAAGTTTAATCTTAAAATGGAATGCTAGTATTGCCTTTTGTTTTTGCATTGGTGTATTTACGGCACAATATAAAAAATATATCTTCAAATTACTTCGCCAGCACTTACCGAGCATCTTTTTTATGGCGCTTTTCACGTTTAGCAGTGTTTATTTTCTTTACTTAAGAGGCGCATTTTTTATGATGCCACTGCTTCCATATTTATTTTTAATTGTTATATTCTGTGTGCTGATGAAGTTACAGTGTCGGTCACGTTTCTTTATGATGATGGGATCAAGTGCAATCGAGCTTTATTTGATTCATGAATTATTACTCTTATTGCTTTTTAGTGATATAAAGGCAAAAGAAGGATTATTCTTTATACTGTTTTGGGTGCTTGCTATTATAGGTGCTCTCTTTTTGAAAAATGTTTCTCATCAAATGTTTTTCGTTCCTAATCCTTCACCTAAACTAAAATAGACATTTTTTGTCGAAAATCGAATGTTAAGTGACAACTTCTCTTATAATAGGAGAAGGAGGGTGATTTAATGAGTGATGGATGGATCAAGAGGGTATTTCAAGGGCTATTGATAGCATATCTTTTATTATGCTTCATGTTAATATTAGGATCTTTTATGTTTTAAAAACGACTCCATGTTGAGTCGTTTTTTTGACTTCAATGGTGTAAATAAACTGAATCATATGAGATTTTGAATAATCGTCTGATTTTTCATCATGAGATGACAAACAAAATTTATCGAAAAATTTCCCGGGAAAATAGAGTTTGATGACTTTTAGGAAAAGCAATAAAATGTTGCGCTTATGCAAGAAAGATTTTGTACTCGCGACATGAAGTTTCTGATACGATAGGAGTAGATGATTTCAGGAAAATTAAGAGGTGAGAGAAATGGAGAGTATTGGTGAACGATTAAACCAATTAAGAAAAGAAAAAAGATTATCTCAAGAATCATTAGCCACTCAATTAAATGTGACAAGGCAAGCTATTTCCAACTGGGAGCGTGGAAAAACAGAGCCTGATTTACAAATGCTTGCTCAATTAACTGACTTACTAGGAACAGATGTCGATTATTTATTAGGAAGAACGTCTCAATCTCATCAAGGAGAAGTGACGTATAGTTTTAAACCACTTCGCACTATTTATCAAATAAGTTGGCTTGTTGTAATTGGGTTTTGTTTATTTATTAGTATCAGCCCTAATTATTCATGGGCTCCAGAACTTATTATTTTATTTGTTTTATTATTAATCGAAACGAGTATTTATTTCTTTTTTGGTTACGCCATTAAAACAGGTGATTATACGATGCTTGCTGGATATGATAAGAGAGTGGATTATCACTATCCGACGTTAAAGAAAATGGTGTATATCATGGCGTTTAATTGGTTGCTGACGACAGTAATGTTTATTGGAATCTATTTATTTTTAATTCTGTTAAAATTCAGTTTAGACGGGTTAGCTTTAGGATTTATTTTACTTTATGTAGGTGAAGTTATTTCATTTACGCTTGTCACCAACTGGAAATATCGCGATCAATTATTATTAAGCCAAAAAGATCAGGATGAAGCAAAAATTGGAGTTTGGATATCTATTGGCTTTTTTGTTTTGATTTTATTATTAGTTATCACGATGGCAAGTACAATGATGCTATTTAATATTGAAAATAACTCACTAGAAGCCGCTCGCTTATTAGTCTTTTTCTTCCCATATGTTATTTTAAGCTTAATTAGTTTATTTTTTGAGCAGTCACGTGTTAAAAAGGCTGTTCAAAAGGGAGAAAAGTATAAAATTGATTCATTGACTTATTTGATGATAGTCGGCTGCTTATGTTTATTAGTTGGACTCGTTTGGACAGGCGCATCCTTTCGTTAAATAATGGTTTAGGATAAATATATAAGTAGCGATAAGTTTTTTACATCGTAAAAAACTTATAAGCCCTAGCAAAGGAGGATTAGATTATCTTTGATAATCGCTAG
>JAUMTV010000203.1 GCA_030531025.1 Turicibacter sp. | reverse complement strand
CAGTATTTTTGTTTGCCACCTTAGATGTAGAATACTTATCTGTTTATATATAGTTTGAATAAATTTCTTCAACAGATAGTCCTTGTTTAAATAATCGATAATACATATAGACTTTATCTTTTTTAATTTTCATTCGACGTGAACATTCACGAGCATTAATTCCTAAATAATAATTTACCTCTATGTTTGTTAGTTGAGGTATGGTAATATGATGATAAGACATAGATGGTACACTTAATTTATTTGGCGATAAATTAAGTGTACCATCTATGTCTTTTTTATTAGTATTAAATACTCTTACCATTTGTCTGACTTAATTATATAATTCAGGAATTAAAAAGAACCTATAGGCTCACACTTTTTTAAAGTGTCTAGCTTATAGGTTCTGATGGCCTCTTTTTTCGTGTCTATTGTGTGTATTTTAAGACTATTTAGCTGCTTCAATCACAAAGCTAAATCCATAATTTTCATTAGCTGGAATTTCGAAACATTCTTCAGGACGTGCCCCCCAAGAATCATCGCCTCCAACTCCCATTTCTTTTAAATTAATTGATAATACTGTTTTATAAACTGGTGGTAATTCATAGTGGTGGTAGGCTGCTTCTAATTCATGTGATGAATACGGAAGAGCACTAAAGCTTAATGGCGTTTCCCCACTGATGCGTAATCCTTTTCCTTCTTCATTTGTCACAGTCGCAAAGCGCACACCTGTATGATTTCCACATGCTTGAGGAATCACATATCCCGCTACATTATCAGCAACTTTATTCGTAAATGTTCCTAGACGAGCTCCAAATTCACGATCCGCGTATGTTTCATCTGGTCCAAATCCACGCCAAGTTAATGTATCAAAGTCAGCTGGAATCGCTAAATCCATTCCAAACTTGAACATATTTGGTAATCCTTCTACGCCATTATAGCTCATTGTCACATGAATTTGTCCATGAGAATTAATGAAGTATTTAACAACAGCGTGTGAAACTGGCATTGTATTTAAGTTATAGTTAAAGATAACTTCTAAGCCATCCTCATGTTTGTTAATATCCATTGATTCATGGAAAGCATATGAGCTTGCTAATTTCCATTGTGCCATACGAATTTGTGCTTGGTTTCCACGATCATTATCTGTTGAAGCACGCCAGAAGTTTGGCATTAACGATAAGTTTGGTTGATGAATGTATTCAACTCCATCGTATTTTAATGAAACGATACGTCCTAAGTTTTTCGCAAAAATAACTTCGAATCCTTCTCCGTTAATTCCCACATTTACATCACCTTCCGCAATGTTAAATGGCTTCACTTCACGAATCACTTCTTCTGTAACAGGCTCAATGATACGTTGACCAAAGGCAATCTCATGTCCTGCCTCAGCATAAGACGTTGCCTCTTTTAAATGAACTGAAACAGTGATGACTTGTTCTTGTGAAGATGAAGTTGGATGAATTCCTAAATCAATAAATGCTTTGGTTAATGGTGCTAATGCTTCTACTGATTGTCCAGAAGCAATCACTTTGTCTCCTTCTTCAATTTGCCACTTAATGACATAATCACTTAAATCAGTGAAACAATGTTTATTATAAATGTCTGCTCCACTATCTTTCACTTCAATGGCAAATGGTTGATAGGCTCCTTTAATGGCTTGGATTTTTGGTGAAATCGTACGGTCCGCATAAATAATTCCATTCACACAGAAGTTATAATCTGTTGGTTGATCACCGAAATCTCCACCGAAAGCTAAGCATGGATTCCCATAACGATCTTTTGACCATAATGCTTGATCGATGTAATCCCAAATAAATCCACCCTGATACATTTCGTATTCATCTTCTAATTCAATGTAACGATCCATTCCACCATTTGAGTTCCCCATCGCATGTGTATATTCACATAAAATGAATGGTTTTTCTGGATTATTATCTAAAAATTCTCGAATTTCTGGTACTCTTGCGTACATACGGCTTTCCATATCCGATGTATCATTAAAACGGCGATCCCAGAACACTCCTTCGTAATGAACTAAACGTGTCTCATCACGATTTCTAAAATACTGTGACATTTTATATAAGTTTTCTCCACCATAGCTTTCATTACCACATGACCAGATAACGATACTTGGATGGTTTTTATCACGTTCTACCATTGATTTTGCACGATCTAAAATGATTTCTAAAAACTCAGGGCGTCCATTTGGAATCGTCACATCTTTACATTCAACAGCTCCCATACGTTGCCACGTTCCATGAGTTTCTAAGTTTGTTTCATCAATAACATATAATCCATATTCATCACATAATTCATAGAAATATGAAGCATTTGGATAATGTGAGGTACGTACTGAGTTAAAGTTATGTTCTTTTAAGAATTTAACATCCCATTCCATCTCTTCTTTTGTCACTGAACGACCATATGTCGCACTAAATTCATGACGATTGACTCCACGGAAGACGATGCGTTTTCCGTTGATGCACATGATTTTATCAATCATTTTAAATTCACGGATTCCGACACGTTGGCAAATTGCTTCAACAACTTCACCATTCACTTTTAACTCTAATTGTAACTCATATAAGTAAGGATGTTCAGCACTCCATAAGTTTGCTTGCTCAACATCTAATGATAATGTTGCAACTCCATTAATCACATCACATGTTCCTGAAGCGACTAAATTGTTGCTAGCATCTACTAAGTTAGCAACAATGGTTGCGTCTTCTCCTGTTACTTTAAATTCAACAGAAACAGTCGCATCTTGATAATCATTTCTTAATGGTGTTTTAATAAATAAATCTTCAATGTGTGTGTTTGGTGTTGTATATAAATAAACATCTCTAAAAATTCCTGATAAACGCCAGAAATCTTGATCTTCTAACCAACTTCCTGTTGACCATTTATAAACTTGTACCGCTAATTTATTTTGGCCTTCACGGTTAATATACGCTGTTAAATCAAACTCACTTGGTGTGAAACTATCTTCACTGTATCCAACGTACTCTCCATTACACCAAACGTTAAATGCTGTTTCTACCCCTTGGAATGAAATACACACTTTTTGATTATTCCAATCTTGTGGAACTTCAAAGTATGTCACATATGAAGCAGTTGGATTATATTTAGTTGGAATGTATGGAGGTTTTAATTCTTCATGTCCATCCCACGCATATTGAGTATTAACATAATGTGGCTTATCGTAGCCTTGTAATTGGATATGCCCCGGTACGTTAATTTTATCAAAATCTGAACAATCCGCTTCTAACGCCTCAAACCCCTCTGGGCGTGTAGTTAAATTATCACTATATTTAAATAGCCATTCACCATTTAAACAGTGACGCCATGACATATCATCTCTCTTAATTGCTTGTTCCAAAGTCTTATAATAACGATGATCACTATGAGGCTTTAATCGATTGATTTCAAAAATCTCTGGATTTGTTAATAAAGCATAGATATCCTGCGGTGCTTTCATTTTTACTTCCCCTTTTAGTAAATTTTATTAACTTTTACAACTAAATTTTATCATACATTCAACCATGTGTAAACGATTTCTAGTCTATTTGTCTGTTTTTTACAAAAAAATCACTTTTTATACTTAGACATAAAAAGTGATTACTAAATTAGGTGAAAGTTTATACTATATAAGTCCAGATAAGTTTTTCATATCGGAAAACTTTTAAGCCCTACTAATGGAGGAAACATGCTACGCATGGTAGGTGACCCCTGGACGATAGTCTGTCTTAGTATTAAAGCGGCTTCTC
>JAUMTV010000202.1 GCA_030531025.1 Turicibacter sp. | reverse complement strand
TATAGTCCAGATAAAAATTTTCTATGAAGAAAATTTATCTGGACTTATATAATTTAATATAAATTACTATTTATTGAATACAAACTACACTTTGTGAATCAATTATATGCTTTTCCCTTTATTTATTTGCACATATTTGATCAATCCACGTAAATAAATCATCTAAATCATCATCACCACTATCAGGAATACCCCATGGACGAGAAATTCACCTAATATCCATTGTTATCCAGAAGTAATGCTAAGACTGTAGGCATTGCAAGTGAAATATCTCTATCAAATGCCCTATCCCATGCTTCATGATACTCTTTTTGTGCCACTTCATCAAATCCGTTATGCTTCAAATAGTATCAAGTCAAATGGAATTAAATCTGGAAGACTATAAAATTAGAACTGTATTATTTAGATAAATTTAATACTAAAATATTCCTAATGTTATATAATAGATGTTATAGAAAGGGTGTGTTTGGTGTGTATGCATATGCTGTTGTAGGATATTTAGACAATGAAACAGAAAATAAATTAAAAAACATTTGGGGATTATTAAGTGATAAAGGCTTAACTCATTACGGTGTTGAAATAAAAGGAAAAAGACCTCATATCACAATCGCTGATTATGATAGTTTAGATAAAGAAGAGTTTATACGATTATTCGATAACTACTATAAGGATAAAGAGAAAATAAATCTATCATTAACTATTTTAGGAACGTTTATTGATACAGGAACTTTATTTATTGCTCCAACTCTATCAAAAGAATTAATAACCTTTCACGCCAATCATCACAATAACTTTTGCGAGTTTAATATGAATGAAAATTCATTTTATCTTCCTGGTAGATGGGTCCCACATTGTACAATTGCAAGTAGATTAGATGAAGCTAAAATGTTTGAGGTTTTTAGATTTTGTCAGAGTGCTTTAAATAAAATATCATGTCAAATAAATGAAGTTGCAGTAATACAGATAAAGTTAAATGAAAGAGGGATAGCTATTGAGGATACACCGATCTTTTCCAAAATACTTAAATAATAACATATCAATTGAAGAATTATTTAACGTATCAAGTAAAGTTCTTAAATAAGATAAAAGGCAGTTAGGTAGCGAATGGCTACTTGCCCGCCTTTTTTATTTTCAATTAGTCTTTTAATAATTTAAACGCCCTGTCCCATGCCTGTGATACTCTCTTTGTGCCACTTCATCAAATTCGTTATCCTTCAAACAGTATCAAGTCAACTTGAGCTAAACATTGAAGATCATAGAACACGAACTGCTTTATTTAGATAAGATTACTTTCTACTGTTGAATAATTGATTTATCACTTATAATATAGTAAATTATAGGAAATAGTTTTTGAGGAGACTGGTTTAACATGAGTGAATGGATTGAAATTACACTGGATAATTGTATTAGATTTCTTCCGCTATTATTAATAGGAATTCTTTTTTTAACGAAGAAAGCTTCAAATTTTGTTTCTCATAAATATAAAAATCAACATAGTTTATTAAAAATTATAGGTTATCATCTAATTGTTTTAGCTGTAACATTCTTTTTATTAATAGAATCTTACTATTACTTTAGAATTTTCTTAGATACACGTATATTTCTTTTTATCGGATTATTGCCGATTTTAGTAATCATTTTAGCGATTTCTTTTCATTTTTTTACGAAACGTTTAAAGAATAAATAGCACAAAAATTATAATTATATCCTAAAAAAGATAATGAGTCTAATGCTCATTATCTTTTTAAATATTTATCAACAATTTTATCTAATACAGCTAAAATTAAAAGAGCCACTACGAATGTAATGGCTCTTTCTCTGTTTAAGCTAACTCAATGTCTTCAACTGTTTTTGTTGTTAAATAGGCACCTGAAATACTTGCATATTTTAAGTCAGGATTTAAATCGTTTAACACTAATACTTCACTATCAATCACATAGTTCATGAAGTCAAGAATTTTATCATCTGTTAAATCTGCTGTTGGATTGTTGATTTCAATTATTTAAATTTACAAGTTAATGTGTATGTTTCTTCCATGATCTTTTATCCCCCTATCATTATGTTTTTGAAGGTTAGCGCTACCTACCATTTAATTATATCCCGATTTATGTTTGCATCCAAAAAATATAAAAATCCCGCTACCATGAATGACCTCCATTAAATACATCTGACTAAAACGTTGGGATTGGGACTGCCCCGCCTCAGAGGTGGCAAGTAACAAGACCATTAGTTTTAGGTTAGAAGTAAATGAGGATTTTCTTTGTAGCGGAATGATTATGGTTAGTAAGATGTCTCTAGGGATTTAAAACTCTTCAAGTGAATCACACAAGATTAAAATTCAAAATTAATAATCCTACACAAGTTTCGAAAACTATTTTTGATTTTTGACACGCTGAAAATAAAATTTATTAAATATTCATCACTGCATCCAAACATAAAGATAAAGCAATTTCAAAAGAATCTCCACCCCATCCTCTTTCATCATAATTATGTATATCAGCTAACGTGTCCGCGGTAAATAAAATTTGTCCAAATATTATGTTTCTAAATTCTGAGCATGCTGCTAAAGAAGCACACTCCATTCTACAACAGAACAGCCTTCGTTTCTTCTGTATTCAACTTTATCTTTTGTCTCTCTGAAAAAACCATCTGTTGTCCATGTTAGGCACTCAATATATGAATAGTGATGTTTATTTAACGTCTGTTCGATTGCTTTTAACGCAATTGAGTTTAAGTCAACATATCTTGAAGGAGGTAACTAATGATACGACGTTCCTTCATCCCTTAGAGCCTTTGTTGGCACTAAAAACGTATTTTCTGAGATATCAATCAGTGCACCACATGATCCAGCAGATATGACTTCCTTAACTCCATAACTAATTAACCAATCTAAAATTTGAGTAGCTGGAGCAGAACCAACAGGTGCTTGACATAAACAGATCTCATGTCCTTGATAGTAAGTGATATATATAGGATAAATTTTAGTTGCTGACACAAACTCACCAATCATCTTACAATTATGTTGACGTGCATATTAATCAATGCAATCACCTAAGAATGAAAATACTGCTTTTTTAGGTAATTGTAAATTTAGTTTCTCGTGACCTGGTATTAAAACTGAATGTGGATTATTATCATATTCTAATATTGGTATCTCATTTTTGATTATTGCCATCTTATCCACTCCCTAACCTCTCATGATATTAAAATAATCTGTCAATTCTTTTACTTACTTAAGTATTCAGCTTTTGATAGATTGTAGTAAAGCGTATTCACCTCTTTATTATCTAATAATTCTAATTTTTGATGCTTTGTAAATTTATAGTTAAATCCACACTTTTCATTTACTCGTTTAGAATTATTGTTAAAATCAAAATGTCCACACCAAATTAAATCTAAATTAAGTTCATTAAATCCGTAATTTAATAAGCAGTTTACAGCTTCTGGTATAAATTCCTTCCCCCAATAGTTTGGGTTTAGTACATATCCAATTTCTCTTTGTTCTAAATCATTAAGTGTTTCATCTGGTTTTCGATGATGTAATCCAATACTTCCAATCACTTTATTTTCAGACTTCAAAACAATCGCATAAGAGTCATTATTTTTAATAAACATTTTAATGATTTCTTTACTCTCCTCCTCATTTTGATGAGGTTTCCATCCTGCATTTGGACCAACTAATTCACTTTTTGCATATTCATATAAATCTGAACTATCACTTTCTCTCCACTCTCTTAAAACCAATCTATCCGTACATAACTCAACCATCAAACTCTCCTCCTATTGAAATTTACTAATCATTTTTCTTAAGTTGTTGACATTGGTCCAGGGATCACCTAGCGATTTCTGAAAGAAATCTACCCCTCCATTGCTAGGGCTTAAAAGTT
>JAUMTV010000201.1 GCA_030531025.1 Turicibacter sp. | reverse complement strand
TAAGTAAAATATTATTCTCTTCGACGATATGACTGATTTTAATTAATGCCTTATAAATATCTTTTAGTTGTTCGAGTTGATTTCGATTCACATCAATAGAGAAATCAACTCCTGCAATTGTAAACTTTAACTCACAGTCTAAATCGACAGTTCCAGCTGTTTCAATCATTACGTGTTTAATTTCATGTTTATAATAATCATAACGTTTAACTAATCGTTTACTACTCACAGCTGATGTCCCGTCTACATGAATTAAAGCCAAGTTTGTAAAACAATACTCATCTGTTCTCGATTTAATTAAGAAAAAGATTTTTTCTTCATCTTCATGCATAATAAAATCATCTGCCATCACTTTATCATAGTCACTTGGACTAATAATCTTACCAATATCACTTAACCCTAATGCATCCGAAGCTAATTTCTTTAACATACTCTCACCTCAATTATTGGATCCCTACTTGATCGGTTGTGCCTATTATAACATGATCTCCCCTTAATAAAGTGTAAGAAATTCAAGTAAAAACAGCCACTAAATGTTATAATTTACCATAAAGAAGTGAGAAGATGAAAGCAACATTTATGATTTTAGGATCTGTTCATTTAGATAATCCGAATAACGGAGACTTACATCTGGTTAAAACAAAAGGAATCGAATCAGATCAAAGGCAAGCCCAGCTACAAGAACTTATCAACTGTTTAGCCCAATTTAATCCTACTAAAATTGCTATTGAAGTTAATCAAAAATTAGATTCACAACTTAAACAAGATTATGTTGATTATTTAAATGGTCATTTAAAATTAGGGACTAATGAAAAACATCAAATCGGATTTAAATTAGCAAAACTTCTAGGACATAAAAAACTATATGCTGTCGATTGGAATGAAGCTTTACCACATGTTCCCCCTTTCTTTAACTGGGCAATTAATCATCATCCACAAGGATGGGAAGAATTAGAGTTAAAAACAAAACAAATAATCGAGAAAAACCAAACATTAATAAATACAAAAACCTTTCGGGAAGTTTACTTTGAACTTAATCAGCCAGAAGCTATTTTAGAGGATCACCAACAATATAATGAAATGGTTTTAATTGGAGACGAGGATCCAATAGGGGCTAAGTGGGTTTCGTGGTATTGGTACTATCGAAACTTACTTGTATATAAACATTTAACAGAGTTAGTAGAAAGTCCATCTGATCGGATTTTAGTTATCTATGGACGTGCACACGCTTATTTGCTGCATCAATTTTTAAAAGAGCGTGGGATTTATAACATTGAATCTGTTTGTCATTATTTAAAACCCGTACGTTAATTCGTACGGGTTTTTATCTGATGAATTAAAACAACAAAGTAACCAACAGCAAGAAAGATTAAGGTAATTCCAATTAAGTTATAAATAAATGCTTTCGTTCCAATACTCTGTATATCTAAAAAGAAATATAAGTAAGGGTGATTCGGTTCTGGAACAGGTCGATGAAAGAAAGTTCGACCAACAATATAAGAAAAATATAAGATGGGAATCAGTAACCATTGAAAAGGAGTATACCAAGAATAGTCTTCTCCTTTATCAAATAAAATCGTGTCCATGAATACAAGAAATGGGGATAAGTAATGAACGGCTATATCTTCCTTAGAGAACAACTGATGCATTGAACCATATTTTAAACAGTAAGGAACAATAACAAATTGGTATAATATAAAAGTAACGATAATAGCTACGGTAATTCCACCTTTTATCCATGGGTGTTTTCTATTTGTAATCATTAAATATAAAAAGAAGACAAAGCACCAAAGGTTACTTTGTGTGGTGTAGTATAATAAGAAGCCTGAGTTTGATTCACCAGCCGCCATATAGACACCCCCATAAATACCATAAGAAGTACTGATGAGTATTAAGATTCTCCAAATGAATTTAGACATAAAACTCTCCTCCTCATCGCAAGTGTATGAGTGAGATCCTAGAAAAATGCGAGGTTAAACTAATGAAACAACATCTGGAAGATTATATTGAAGTTATTAAACAACTACCTTTAAAAGAGAAGTACACAAAAGATGAATTATTAATTCCTGAACTTCTAATTGAAAAACAAGGTGATCTTGAAATTTACTATGCGCCTCACAACGAATATTTAAATCCTAACGCAAAAGTTTTCATTGTTGGGATTACTCCTGGATTTGAACAAATGAGTACGGCTATAGCTGAAGCTAGACGTTGTATAGAAGAAGGATTACCGCTTGATGAGATAAAGTATCGATGCAAGGTAGCGGGACGTTTTAGCGGAAGTCTTCGTCGTAATTTACTTGTTCTATTAAACGAATTAAATCTAAATACTTATTTAGGAATTAATGATGCCAAGCAATTATTTAATGAGCACGATGACCTATTACATACGATTTCTTTAATTCCGTATCCGGTCTTTGTTAAAGGAAAGAATTATACTGGTCACAGTCCAAAATTATTAAAAACACCAATATTATTAAACTATATTACGGAACAATTTATAGATGAATTATCTAAGCTTGATGATGTTTTAATTATCCCACTTGGTAAAGGTGTTGAAGAAGCACTTCTTTATTTAGCAAGCAAAAACTTAATTAAAGAAGAACAAGTATTAAAAGGATTTCCCCATCCATCTGGAGCTAATGCTCATCGTTTTAAACAATTTGAAGAACATAAACAATCAATGTTTAAACAAATTGATAAATGGTTCAGCAAAGATTCTAAGTCTCTTAATCCCAAACAATTTAATTGTTCTAATCAAAGTAAATGTTTGATTAGAGAGATGAGACCGGATGATATAGAGATGGTCATGAATATTTGGTTAAAAAGTACGATTAAAGCACATCCTTTTATCTCAAGTGAATACTGGTATAATAATTATCATGTCGTTAAAGAGGTTTATTTACCAAAGGCTAAGACAGCTATTTTTGAAGAAGATGGTGTAATCAAGGGCTTTATTAGTATCATTGATAATTCTTTTATTGGAGCATTATTCGTTCATCCAACTTACCAAGGCCATGGAATTGGTCGTTCACTAATTCATCATGCTATTAATCAATATAAACATTTGAGTTTAGCTGTTTATAAAGATAATGTAGATTCAGTTCAATTTTATCAAAAGCAAGATTTCAAAATTATTGATGAGCAAATCAATGAAGATTCAGGAGAGTTAGAGTACATCATGCAAAAATAGGACCTCAATTGGGGTCCTTTTTAATTAAATAGGGAAAGTCCAGTTTGAGGAATCTCTCGGACTTCAATGTTAATCGTTAGAGCCGTTGTTGCACCTTCTTTATCACTCACTTGATAAGTCACTTCATAAATACCTACTTGGTTAATGTCTACTGTATTATGAATCACTTCAATCTTAGAAGTTAAATCTCCATCTTCAGCATCATAAGCTGTCACTCCTTCAAGTAAATCAAACGTTGCTCCTTTTTCTAAAATACGATCCTCAGCTTTAATAATTGGTGCATGATTAATTGGAGTAGCTTGAAGTTGAACGGTAATCACTCGATGAGCTGTCGTTGTTTGGCCTTCTGAATCTGTAACACTGTAAGTAAGTTCATACTCACCAGGTATTAAAACATCAACTTCTCCCTCAACTTTAATTTTTTCAGTAAGATTCCCATCTTCAGCATCATAAGCTGTCACTCCTTTGAGCCGATCAAAAGGTTCACCATAAGGAATCGTTAAATTCTCTACCCCACTTAATATTGGTGCTTCACCTAATTCAACAACGATATCTACAAAGACTGTTCCTGAAAATTCAATCATTCCATTGTATTTTGGATAATCGATAACTTTAGAAAATGTATATGATAGTGTCTGACTTGTTGTAATGTTGTCCCATTTAATTTGATTCGTTGCTTCATCATATGTCCCATTTTCAACGGTAATCTCTTTAACAATTCCTTTTTCA
>JAUMTV010000200.1 GCA_030531025.1 Turicibacter sp. | reverse complement strand
TATCATTCTACATCAGCCTTAGTTGGTAAGCCACTTTAATAATAAAGCATCCTATCGTCCAGGGGTCACCTACCATGCGAAGCATGTTGCCTCCATTAGTAGGGCTTAAAAGTTTTATGTGGTGAAAAACTTATCTGTATATAAACAGATAAGTATTCTACATCTAAGGTGGCAAACAAAAAATAGTGATATCCTTTATTTATAAAAACATCCTATCGTCCAGGGGTCACCTAGCGATTTCTGAAAGAAATCTACTCCTCTGCTACTAGGGCTTAAAAATTTTCTATGAAGAAAATTTATCTGGACTTATATGGAATTATATCTTTTTAACAACAAACGATTCAACTTCAAACAACAAAGTCATCTCGAAAAGGAGCCACCTTCTCATAAAATGAATGACTAAACTTTTACTTTTCGTTAATATTTAAAATAATAACTTTTTCACGTGTCATCGACTCAATACTACGACGTACACCTTGAATTCCAAGTCCCGATTTTTTGATTCCGATAAACGGTAAATGATCAGGGCCTCGTTCAGTTCGACCATTAATTTGAACAGATCCCGTTTCAAGTTTACGGGCAATGGTTAATGCTTTATCAATATGTTGAGTAAAAACACTCGCTTGTAATCCATATTCAGAAGCGTTCGCAATCTCAATTCCTTCTTCTTGAGATGAGACACGAATGATTGGAAGAACAGGTCCAAATGGTTCTTCCCACGCAATACGCATATCTGTTGTTACATCATCTAAAAGTGTCGGATAAATGAGATTGCCTTCACGTTTATTACCAAGCACTAATGTGGCACCTTTTTGTAGTGCATCATCAATCAATCCTTGAACAAAATCTGCTGATTGATCATCAATTAATGGAACAATAGTGGCATTATCTTCAGGTGAACCAACTGATAATTGCTCAACTTCTGACTTAATAAGTGAAACGAGTTCATCTGCCACTGAATGATGAACAAAGACACGTTTAATTGCCGTACAGCGTTGTCCTGAATACGAATAAGCGCCTGAAACAATTTGCTTACTAGCAAGTTGTAAGTTAGCATCTTCACAAACAATGGCCGGGTCCTTTCCACCAAGTTCCATAACCAGTGGAATCATTTTTGCTTTTTGGGCGATTTGCTCACCAGTACTTGTTCCACCTGTAAAGGTTACTAGGGCAATGTCTTCATGTTCAATGAGATAATCTCCAATAACTGAGCCTTTTCCTGTGACTAAGTTTAATACACCTGCAGGAATGTTCGTTTTTGCTAATGCTTCAATCATTTTAATGCCACTAATTGAACCTTGAGTCGCCGGTTTGAAAATAACACTGTTTCCTGTGATTAAAGCAGGAGCCAGTTTAGCTGCTGCTAAGTTAACAGGATAATTAAAAGGTGAAATAGCAAGAATGACACCAAGTGGCACGCGTTCTACAACCGCGAGTTTCGAACGGCTTCCACCTGGAAAATGTTCACCATTTAAACTCTCACCACTTAAATGAATCGCTTCTTCAACCGTATAACGAATTAAATCTGCCGTTCGTTCAACTTCTTTCACCGCATCTTGATAAGCCTTCCCAACTTCTTGCATCACCGTTGTTGCTAATTCTTCTTTCATCTTTAATAATTCATCGGCCCATGCTTGTAAATAATGAGCACGATCGTAAATACTGGTTTTTGCCCAACTTTTCTGTGCTTCTTTTGAACTTTGAATACATTGGTTCACTTCAGTTTGTGTTAAAGCTTGAACAGCACCGATAGATTTTTTCAAATAAGGAGACTGAATCACAATTGTTTCACCAGATTCACTGCTTTTCCATATCCCCTGACTATAATACTGATACGTATTCTGCACGAATTAACTCACCTTCTTTCACATTCATTGATATCAATAGATATCTACCTTTTAGTTTCTCAAAATCACTCATAATTATTTCTCTAAGATTATATAAGTAACGATAAGTTCTTAAATCTGAAAACTTTTATCATACCTAAACAGTGGTGAATTAGATTTCTTGCGAAATCACCATAGGACCCACGCGAGTGTGGCACATGGCGCAGGGAACCCAAACCCTAGCAATTGAGGATTAGATTATCTTCGATAATCGCCAGGGAACCCAAATCTTATTTGATATATAGGTACTGTTTCTTATTTTCTGTATAGATTAATATAAGAAAAGATTTCAGTATTCCATTGGATGGGAGGGAGATAGGATGGTGAGTAAAAAAGCTTTTAAACAACTGCTGTACGAACTCTTTTGGATTTTCTTTGTGGCATGCTTTTTAGGCGTTATCATCGAGAGTGTCTGGTGTGTTTTAACACGCGGTTATTACGAAAGTCGTAGTGGACTTATCTATGGTCCTTTTAACTTGGTTTATGGATTTGGCGCCTTACTCATGACAATCGGACTAGCTCCTATACAACATAAACCCGATAAATCTATTTTCTTTTGGGGACTGATGATTGGCACGGTTTTTGAATATATTTGTAGTTATCTACAAGAACAATGGTTTGGAACAATTTCTTGGGATTACAGTCACTTTTTTTTAAACCTTAATGGTCGAGTCAATCTTTTATATTCTTGTTTTTGGGGACTGTTAGCTATTGCGTGGATTAAGTGGATTTATCCTAAAGTGCTTCACTGGATTCATCAGATTCCTAAAAAAATAGGGATTCCCCTTGTTTGGGTGCTTCTTATTTTTATGATTTTTAATACGACCGTTTCAGCCTTAGCGCTACAGCGGCAAGCTGAACGAAGAGATCAAATCCCAGCTACAACTGAAATTGACCAAATCTTAGATAACTACTATCCAGATGAAAGGCTTATGAAAATTTTTCCGAATATGATAGTGAGCCAATCTAATAAAACTGTCCATTAAGTGGACAGTTTTATTAGATGAGCTATAACAACCATTTTTTACTAAAGGATGTAACGATGTGATAATACAACAATTAGATTTGAAGACTGTTCACTTTTTCATCATCAAAAATCTAATTGAACATCTTCAAAAGTATTTTTGTTTTCTTGTAAATCTTGTTTATAGTCTTTTTCTGTATAGTGAGTTGTTTCATGTAACGTTTTTTCTAATCGTTCTCCCATTGGTTTTAAACTAAAGTAAGTTAACCCTCCAGAAAGAATTCCTCCTAATACGGGAATTGCTTTAGAAACACCTTTGCTAAATGTTTGTTTTGTAACCTTAATTCCGACTAACTTCCCGATATTTTTAATGAGTGGATAATACATCATTTTTGTTAATGCTTTTTGTGGCAATTTTTTAAAAACTTGTTGTGAAAGGCTTCGAGAGACAATTCGTAACGTCGTCGCTGCACCTCTAACTCCAAGCGCGACCCCTAAGTAAAGAAAAAATTGATCACGAACTGCCTATTCATCTAAAAAGTCATCTTCCCATAAGTCCTCATCACCATATAAATAAACTAATTCTTGCGCTAAAATTAACGCTGCTGCAAACGTTTGAATGGTATCAGCAGGAATCGTTCCAAATAAATCAAATCCGCCTAGAAGTCCTGCTAAAAAGGAAATCCCGAACTTTGTAATGCTCGATTATTAATGAGACTTTTTGCTCTTTTAGAAATAGTTTCAACTATGATTCCCGCTTCAGTAGTTACTTTTGAAATTAACGTTGGAATTTTGTCTGCAGGTAAATATTTTTTATAAATTTTCATTAATAGATCACTTCGATCAACTTTAATTCCTGGGATTTTTAGAAGGTTAGTTATGATTGATTCGATAGAATTATTAAGATCTTGCTCCATATATTTCGCTCCTTGACTAGTAATCTATATAAAAACAGAGAAATAATCTACATTTTCAGAATCATACTCAGTTTCTAGTCCTTTTTAAGTTCAAGGCCAACTATCGTCCAGGGGGCACCTAGCGATTTCTGAAAGAAATCTACTCCTCCATTGCTAGGGAATGGGTCACCTGGCGATTATCAAAGATAATCTAATCCTCCACTGC
>JAUMTV010000199.1 GCA_030531025.1 Turicibacter sp. | reverse complement strand
ATTTTATCTTTCATCTTTAAATAAAGAAAATAAAAGATCATCATAAATAATATCATTGTAACCTTTAACACATTTTCTTATACAACCTTCATATGTAAAATGAAGACGTTCTAACAACTTCGCCGAATCTTTATTTTCTTTAAATACCCTTGCTGAAATAATTTAAGTTGAAGTATGAGAGAAAATATAATCTATGACAGCATTTAATGCTTCACTCATATATCCTTTTCCAGTATACTTTTCATTCATATAGTAAGCTAAACACAGTGATTCAACTTTGTGACATAGTCTATCCTCATTTAAATAAATAACTCCAATCACCTTATTTTCTATAGGCTCAACGATATAAAAGGCATAGTCATTTTGACTATCTTTCTCTATCATTTCTTTCAATTGTTCAAGATTTAATTTTGACATCCCGTTATATTTTAATACAAACTCACTATTTCTCATTTCTGCTACATCGTTTAAATCAGTCTCCGTTGCCTTTCGAATGATTAATCGCTTCGTCTTTACCATGATATTCCTCCCTCTACCTTAAAGTATATCATACTAAATTATACTAAAAAGAGAGGTGGTCCTCTCTTTTAAAATTAGTTTAAATATTGTTTAATATCTTCTACGATTAAATCCCCTCTTAAACGATATCGTTCATATAATTCATTAAGGTCTGTACGGTCAGTAAATTCTTTAGTTGCTCCATAATTTAAGACTTTTAGTGATTTATCAGCATAGAATCTTGAAATTTTTTCTCCAAATCCACCATCAAGCACCCCATCTTCTAATGTAATGACTAGTTCATGATTTGCTAATAATTTAGTTAGTAACTGCTCATCAATGCCACTAGCAAAACGTGGATTAATTAATGTGGCCTCAATTCCTGTCTCTTCTTTCAATGTTTTTTGAACTGTTTCTCCTAACTGATAAAATGAACCTAGCGCTAAAATAGCTACTTTGTTTCCTTCTTTCACAAGTTTATATTTATTGATTTCAGAGAAATCAGTCTCTACTGATTCGTTTGTCGATACAACTTGACCTGGAACTCTAATGATGACTGGATGTTCATTTTGTTCAAGTCCCCACTCTACCATCGCAAGATATTCTTCTTTTGTTGTTGGAGCAAGATAAACGATGTTTGGAATATTTGATGCTAATGGAATATCAAATACACCTAAATGAGTAATATCTGTTCCAGAAATACCTCCACCAAACACAAGAATTAAAGCTGGATTATTATTAATCGCTAAATCTTGGGATAGCTGATCATATGTTCGTTGAATAAATGAACTATAAAAACCAAGAACAGGCTTCATACCTTGTGAAGCTAATCCAGAAGCAAGAGCAACTGCATGTTCTTCGGCAATTCCAACATCCATGAATTGATTTGGATGTTCATATCTAAAGTTGCTTAATCCAACAACTGCTGGCGTTCCTGCTGTAATGGCAACAACTTTAGAATCCATTTTTGCTTTTTCACATAGGAATTTATCCGTGATTTGAACATAGTTTTCTCCAGAAGGTTCATATAGTGGCTTTCCACTTTCTAAATCAAATGGAGCGACATAGTGGAAGGCTTCTTTATTCATTTCTGCAGCTTCATAACCTTTTCCTTTTAATGTTGACATATGAATTACGACTGGATGGTCAATATCTTTAACTTTTGAAAATACTTCTATTAATACGTCAAGGTCATGACCATTTTCAATATAATAATAGTCAAATCCTAATGATTTAAAAAAGTTCTTTTCGCATTGTCCCTTACTTTGACGAAGTTCAGCTAAATTCTGATAAAGTCCTCCATAATTGACCGCAATCGACATGTCATTATCATTCACTAAAATAATCATATTTTTACCCGAAGCAGCGGCATTATTTAAACCTTCGTAGGCTTCTCCACCACTTAATGATCCATCTCCAATCACTGCAATAATATTTTCTTTAGCGCCTTTGATATCACGAGCTTTCGCCAATCCACATGCTAAACTGATTGAAGTTGAGGTATGACCTATTGTAAAGAAGTCATGTTCACTTTCTTTGGGCGAACTATATCCTGTAATTGAATGATACTCTTCAGGTTCAATGAACCCATGTTTACGTCCCGTTAAGATTTTATGTGGATAACATTGATGAGACACATCGTATACAATTTTATCCACAGGTGAATTAAACACATAATGTAACGCAATTGTTGCTTCTACCATTCCAAGGTTTGGACCAAAGTGTCCTCCTACTTGACTCACTTTATTTATAATGACATTTCTGATTTCATCTGCTAACACAACTAACTCTTCTTTAGTCAGTTCTTTTAAATCTTTAGGTGAATTCACCTTATTTAAAACATTAAAACTCATTTGATTTCCTCCTTGATGTTTAAGTGTTTATTGAAGCTATTTTTCCCTTTTTGTTTATGATTCCATAGTTTTTCATCTCTTTAAACTATCTGAATCATTTAACTTCAATCTCTACCTGTGCCTAGTATAACAGTTGGAGTAAACTCCAACACAACTTCGAATTTTAAAAACTTTTCCTTTTTATTGTCGAACTTCATCATTAATTTTTCATAAAAGCACTTATTTGAAATGAATGTATAACTTCTCCCTAATCATTAATCACTCTCTTAAAGAAAATAACCTTATAATAGCTTACCCATTATAAAAAAGAAAGTTGAACAGTAATTCAGAGCATATCATTAACTTTTTTATATCAATTTTCTGTTTTTATTGCAAATACAACAAAAAAATGTAATATTAAGTTAGCAACCTAGTAAAAAATAAACTAATGAAGGTGCATTAATATGAAAGAAACTTTACGCGAAATTGGGATGATTGCCAAAGCGCTAGATTCAATTAGTAATATTGAATTTAAAGAATATGACTTAACTAAAGGTCAATATTTATACTTAGTTCAAATCTGTGAAAATCCCGGAATGATTCAAGACAAATTAGCTGAAATGATTAAAGTCGATCGAACAACAGCTGCTCGAGCCATTAAAAAGCTTGAGATGAATGGATTTATTGAGAAACAATCAGATAAGCATAATAAAAAAATTAAAAAAATTTTCCCAACTGAAAAAGGAAAAAGTATCTATCCATTCATTATTAGAGAGCATAACCACTCAAACCAAGTGGCCTTAGCAGGACTCTCTGATGAATAAATTCAAACACTCTACAATCTTATTTTAAGAGTTCGAAAAAATATTGAAGTGAATTGGGAATTTGTCAAAAAAAGAAATAAAAGAGAGTACTAAATGAAATGGTTAGTCATTTATATTATATTCTCATCTGCAATCAAAATTGGTATTAACCTAAAACTACCATATTAGTCAAACATAAAAGAGCGAAGCAAATGAGTATTCAAATAAAAAAAAAAACATGTGAAGATGTAGCACTACTTTGAGAAATTAGTATTGAAACATTTACTGATACATTTAAAGATCAAAATTCTCCTGAAAACTTAAGAGCTTATTTAGAAACGGCTTACGACATCAAAAAACTTGAACAAGAGTTACGAAACGAGAATTCCAAATTTTATTTCGTGTATTTTGAAGAAGACCTTGCAGGGTACTTAAAAATCAATGTCAATGATGCCCAATCAGAACAAATTTCAGATGATAAACTTGAAGTTTAACGTATTTATATCAGATCAAAATTCAAACGTAATGGACTTGGTAAATATTTAATCACTCTAGCAGAAGACATCGCTATATATAAACAGAAATAAAATCTACATTTATCACGACACACTAAATGTTTGATAGTTGTGCCGTGATAGGCAGACTATAGTCCAGCTAAAAGTTTTTTACGATGTAAAAAACTTATCTGGACTTATATATTTCAAAAAATAAAAAAATCATTTGGCTTGGAGCTTGGGAGCATAACCCAAATGCCATCGCCTTTTATGAAAAAATGGGATTTATCCACACAGAGGCGACTGAAAAAGTCTATTTAATTAAAACAAGTGACGCAAATAGAAGATAAA
>JAUMTV010000198.1 GCA_030531025.1 Turicibacter sp. | reverse complement strand
ACATTTCTAATTAAGAAGAGTCATTAGAAGGGATATGTAATGGAAGTGAACAAAGTTGTGGATATACACATTCTTCGGGAGTTGAAGAGTGCGAGAATTGAAAAAATAATGTATCAAAATGATACATTCGGTATAGAAAAAGTGTATCATTTTTTATATAATAGATACACAAAGTAAAAGTGAATAGTGTATCATTTAAACGCATAATTCATCAGAATAAGATAGGTCTTTTTGAAGCCTCATATTAGTGAGTTTCTTAGGGTTAAAGGTATTGATTACTTCATTTTTTTAGAGAGATTTAGATAGATATTCCATATAAAAAAAGACGACTAGAGAGCAAGTCGTATAGTTGATAGATGAAGTAGGTTGTTAGAGTTGAGTTTATTAAAGGAGATTAAACGTGCGAGAGTTTTGTGTGAAATGTCAAAAAGAAGTTGAATATACCGTTTTAAAAAACTGGCGTCAAAAAATAGTAAAAGGATATGAAGTGGAATTTGAAAAGCAGGAAGCTATTTGTAGCGAATGCCAACATTTAATATTTGTTGATGAAATTCATGAACAAAATAGTGAGAATGCTAAGAAAGCTTATCAGAAGAAAGTTTCTCATGAAACAATCAGTATTATTAATTCAATCATGTCTAAGTATAATATTGGGAAAAGGCCTTTATCATTATTATTAGATTGGGGAGAATTAACCATCACTAGATATTTAAAAGGGATGACTCCTAAAAAGGAATACTTAGATTTGCTGAAGAATATAAATGAAGACGCTCATAAGTTCGATGAAATGTTACAAAAGAATCAAAATAAAATAACAAAAATTGCTTATGAGAAATGTATGAATAAGCTTGAACAAATAGGTTTAAAAGATTCGAATTCCGACTTAGCATCTTCAGAACGTTTAATTGATCATGAGGACTTAGACTCTAATCATCATTTAGAAGATGACGATTATGTAGAGTATGATCATGAATTAGAGTCTAATTATAATGTAGAGCCTTGTGACTTTCTACAACATTCTAGTGAGCGAGATAAAAACGATAAGATTTTTGATGTAGTTGATTATATTTTATCTTTAAGTGATGATATCACACCGCTAGCATTGCAAAAAATTCTTTATTATTCACAAGCATTTTTTAAAGTTTTTTATGGATATCATTTATTTGAGAATAATTGTGAAGCTTGGGATCAAGGTCCTGTTTATCCCGAAATCTATAATAAATTTAAAAATTATTACGATATGAGTGAGAAAAATGTTAGGTACTCATTAGATGAAGAAGAACAATTCTTTATTGAGTTGATCATGAGATATTTTGGATGTTATAGCGGGAAATCACTCGAACGTATGACCCATTGCGAAAAACCATGGAGAGAAACTAGAAAAGGGTTATCTCCTAGTCAAAAAGGTGGAAGAGTCATTCAACAAGATTTAATTGAAAGCTATTTTACAGAAGTGTATAAAAAGTATAATATGCTAAGCATCACAGATATCATGGATTACTCTACAGCCTTATTTAATCGGGTGTTATAGAGCTTAATATAATTAAAGAGAGGATTTATCCTCTCTTTTTCTTTGTCATTTACGACTTGATCGTTATAATAGGTGTGGATAAGGAGTGGTAGTGATGTTAGATGAAGATGATCTTTTAATGAGAATTGAGATTGAAAAAGAGTTAAAAGATGTTCAAAAGATAACATTAGATAGTTGTAGTGATTTATTAAAAAAATTTGTAGGTTATTGTTTAATGAGTCAAAGTGGGATGTATTTTTTTGAGGTGGAAGATTTTTTAGATCAAGTCCAAAAGGGGAGTTTGACCTACGAGATGTGGGAAGAGTTAGAAAGTGATATGAAAAAATATCATAACTTAATTGATGGAGCGATTGAGCTTCATGCCAGTTTTGATGAAGTGGATGAGTCACTGGATTGCGTCGTTACATGTTTTCAATCATTACCCTATTATTTTGTATAAGTTTAGCTATTTTTGATATAATTATCATTATTATACTTTGAGGTGGTAAAATGAAGGCAATTCAGGTTAAGATCGAGTTAGAAGGTTTGAATGTGTGGCGACGTGTTGTGATGCCAGCGGAGGTTTCGTTTAATGCGTTGCATCGTGTCATCCAGTATAGTATGGGATGGTATAACTGTCATTTATATCAGTTTGAGTTACCAGGAGAATTGATATTAGTTGAGACGAGTGAGGAAGTTGAAGAGTATTCTTGGATGAATGAGATGCCGACTTATGATGGGCGCCCGCGTCTTCGTAAAACGTATCGTTTGAGTAAAAATGTGAAAGTGGATAAGTACGTTAAAGTTGGTCAATCGATTCCTTACGTATATGATATGGGAGATTATTGGGAACATCAAATTACAGTTGAGAAGATGGTTGAAGATTATCCTTATGTCTATCCAATTTGTTTAGAAGGTGAAGGTGCTTGTCCACCTGAAGATTGCGGTGGTGTTCCAGGTTATTTAGAATTGTTAGAGATTATTAAAAATCCAACACATGAAGAGCACGAACATGTGATAGAGTGGTTAAAGGAAAATGAATATGAAAGTTCATTTAATTTAGAAGAAACGAATTGGTGGATGAAAGAAGGCCTTAAGTTAAAACGCCCGAAAAAATAAAGTATGGAAAAAGAAATTTTTCGAAATACTATAACTAAACATTAATTTAACTTGAATTCGGGTGAAATAATGAAGAAGTTATGGATTATCGTAGTGGGATGTTTTTTGATTAGTTTAACGGGTTGTCATTCGAAAAAAGAAATGATCGAGACCGAATCATTTCCTGTTTTAAATCAGTTTATTAAAATTGTTCATGAAGTTGAAAGTTATGACGCTACTCAAAGAGATGAGTTTATTAAGCAGTCTTTATCGATGCATGAATCATCTACTGAAAATTCATTGTTTGATTATTTAAAAGATAATAATGAGTCAATAGGATTTACAGAAACGGGTCCATTTGTAGAAGATAAGTCTGAAAATCCTTTAAATACATTGACGATTAAATATAATTTTTCACCACCATCTAAATCAGTATCATTGATGCTCGCGTATCGTTTTAGTTCGAAAGAAATAACGGATTATTTTCAAATAGCCTTACAAACAGACAAGTTAGAAGATGATTCTGAATTATCAACTATTTTTAATTTGAAAAGTAATTTAATCGGAGATGTTTTTGAACAACTACTTTCGACTTTTTCAAGGCAGACTGAAATAGAGATGAGTGATTTAAAAGAAATACTACAAGCAGTAGAGGCTTCTTTTGAAGAGCATAATAGTGAAACGAAGCAAGTTTACTCCCTTCAAGATGGAACAGATCTGTTAACTATTTCTTATGATCCACAAACAAAGTTAATCGATTTAGTGACTTACGATACCCAAGGATTTCAAAAGAGTATTTACTTTAGCGATGAGCAACGTATTTTATCAATCACAAATAATAATTTAAGTCAAACCGTATTTGAAAATGAAATTTATGAAAAACTAGTAAACTATATAAAAACAGAGAAATAATCTACATTTTCAGAATCATACTCAGTTTCTAGTCCTTTTTAAGTTCAAGGCCAACTATCGTCCAGGGGTCACCTAACGATTTCTGAAAGAAATCTAATTCCCCACTATTAGGGCTTTAAAAATTTTCTATGAAGAAAATTTATCTGGACTTATATATTTAAGCAAGAAATTTAGATCAGAATAATATTAGTTAAAAAAGGTGCTCTCTTTAACGGAGAATACCTTTTTTCATTTTCTTTAAAATGAGGGTTAGGAGATAATTTGAAGTAAAGTAGATGATTGCTCCTAACACACCACAGACAGCAAGTTCGGTTAGAGCGTACAGGCGGCTACTTAGTGATAAAGATGAGATTTTATTTTTAATGAAGATGACACTTATACTCATAATGAGACATGAAAGAAGTAGTGGGAGGCAACTAATGAAAAGATTTTTTAGTTTGAAAGTTGAATGTTTTTTAATTT
>JAUMTV010000197.1 GCA_030531025.1 Turicibacter sp. | reverse complement strand
ATACGCCGGTGCGCTATGTGTTCGCTGTGCGTAAGAAGCTACGAGAAGAAGCGGAAGCGCGTAAGATTTCATAATATGTGTGGATAACTCAAAAGGCCCTCGGTTGGTTTACTTCACTTGACGGGCGGGGCGATCATGATAGGCTAGTGAGCCAAAGCGGACAAGCGAGAGCGTGGGCCGGTTTGCTCCGCCGTTAAGTCATGAGAGCAGGAACCGCCAGTACAAGTGCAACCGGGGGCTTTTTTGTAGGTAACGTCATAGGGCTTCGAGGCCACGGAAGCCCCTCCCCTGCCCTTTTGTCGGTTCTTGGGACACTAAATAGCGGGTAGAGCAGGAAAGCCAAAGGAAAGGCCAAGAGAAAGGCCGGAGAGTAGGGCGGATTTGAGAGCAGGAAGCAACGAGATCAAGAGCGAGGTTCCCGGTCTTTGTAACACCCGGGAACCCTTCACACACTTGGCTTTTGAAACCCCTACCATGCCCGTCCTTATCGGGCCTTTGGCACCTTCATAGGTTTGTTACTATTATGGCGTTCTAGCCGGCTATTTGTGGAATGTTTGTATAAATTAGCTCTTGAATATTTTGCAATATGTAACGTTACATATTTAATTTCATGAATTTAGCCAATAATTGACACAAATAATTTTGCCGTGTTTTAATTGTTTTAGAAATCATATGATTTCTCTGCAAATTGCAGGTGTTGGGACGAACAATTGAATAAATCAAAGAGGAAATAAAAGGAGTTAGGAGAAATGGAAAAGAACGTAATGCCTGCGGTTGTCAGTATAGACAAAGTCCGCATTCTTGGGCGGGTTAGTCCGCTAAAAACTGAAGATCTCATGGATTATCTCATGGAATTGTATGATTGCAACATCATGAGAGATAAACCAAAAAGACGTGACGGACAAATGTGGTGTGAGTTGTTCGGGGGTGAAGATCCGATAACAAAGGCACCCCATGGAAAAGTTTTTTTAAGATTAGTACCAGTGAAAGAAAAAGCAACAAAAGAAGAAGTAAAAAAAGAAGATGAAGATCTAAGCGATATTTATGACGTTATTGAGAAATTCGGTAGTCATTCAATGGAATATGTTAAGGCCTGCTATAAGCAATTACGCAGACGTAAACAAGTTGCTTCTACTGTTGGAAAATACATTAGAATTGAGTTAGAATTCAACCCGAAATATCGACAAAATAACCCGCAATTATTAAATGTCGTAAATGACATTACAAGCTTTGCGAGTGAACTAGAATTATCAAGGACAGACATTGCCATGGACTACTATCAAGATTTGATTACGGGCTACAAATGGATTGACGGAGTGCCGAACCGTAGAGCGTTGGTGTTTACGATCGGGAACGTGCCGACCGGGTGGCTTATTGGTGTCAATGGTAGCAATGTTCAGATTGATATTTACGATAAAAACAGAGAGCGAAAAGACAATAAATTAGAGGGCCAAATGAAAGACCATTTTTGGCACCGTGTCGAGGTGCGCCTAAGCGATCCGGACAATGTATTGAAAAATCTTAAAAATTGGGACAGTTTTAATCCATTCGATAAGAGCGGACTTGTGAAAGACCAAGCAGACCAACTGGCAAACCTAATCGAACTGATCCCGAAACCTAAAAACGCGAAGAATAAAACGCAATTAGAAAGTTATGCAGGAAAGGTTACGGCCATATCTTTATTAGTAGCAAATCCAAATCAGTTTGCACAAGTGTATACGGCAGAGGCTACACGCTCAAAATACAGAAAAATGCATAGAGAATTATCATTAGAACTTTCGGCTCGAACTGGTGGCGTAGATTTACACGCAGGCTTTGAGAGCGTAAAAGAAAAAGCCATGACCGAATTATTGGAAATCCTGCCATGGCTAAAAAATAATTTAGAAAAATAACGATACTTATAGAATAACACAAAAACGGAGGAAATCAACAATGGAAGAAATAAAAGTGACTTTTACAAAGAATTATGATCCAACAGACGAGAGCGTGATAGAAGTCGCTCCGGGCGTGTGCATTGATAAAGAGTTATTAGAAGATGAATTGAACGAAGAAGAATTAGTTCTAGGTGAATGGATTAACATAGGCGAGGCGCGCAAAGCTTCGGAGATCTTGAAACATTACATGTTCTTCGCTCCGCCTTGGAGTGTTAGCGAAGATGATAAGGAGCAACTAGCGGACATGGTTTTTAAAAGTCCGGCAATGACACACAAAGTTTTATCAATGCTTATGAGTGAAATAGGATAAAACAAAGGAGTGGAACAATGAATTTACAAGTTGAACATGATGGAATAGAAGTAAACTTTGGAAGCTTTAAAGATCTTGAAATCTATATGAGATTAGAGAAAGTCCAAGAAGTGACCGTGAAAACAAAATATTATCTAGGGATTGAGTTGCCAAAAGCGCGATTAACATATGATGAAGTATTACAAATTTTAAACGATTGATAATAAAAAAGGGTTCCCGGGACGCTTGACGATCAAAAGTCAGAAGCGAACCGGGAACCCCTTTTTATATGCAATATCAGTGTTAGGAGAAATAAAAGTAACAAATGAAAACAAACGAATAGAGCAGTGGAGAACCGCTCATTAAAAATATTCATTTTTCTGCCCTTGTCGAAATAATGGAACATATGATTTGAAATCATGATTATTTTAAATGAACAAATCAAAAGGAGGACACAGAAATGAAAACAAAAAGCAAAGCAATGAAAGGAAAATTGACAAAAGGAGCCACAACAATCCAGGCAACTGTCGGAAAATTACGAAAAGATTATGAGGCAAAGTTAAGCAAATTAGAGAACGTGAACCCGTACAACATGCCACCGGGTTGGAAGTTCGGGGAAGAATTGGCAAAGTTATTAGCAGATTATAAAGCAGATTTAGCAATCGCAATTGCAGGATTTGCAAATGGATTAGCCGGAGATCTAGGAGCAAAACAGATTGATGAAGAAAAATTTTATATGGGAATGCGTATTGGAATGCGAGTAGAAGAACGCGTGGGATTTACTAACAGTTTAGAAGTGATTGCCGGGTATTTGCAAGGAACCAACGGAAATTCAATGTTTGGCAACCATTCGGCACGCGCGGGCTTATTACATCATTTGCAGTTAGCGGAAAAGGTACACCAACAAGAAGCGCCAATCCTGCGTGAAATGCGTACTAAATTATTGAATGATGAAGAAGCAGAAAAAGAGATTTGGAAAGAAGTCCACGAAGCAGGTTTCAAGATCGCCGGGACGGTTGATCCTTACATTCAACAAGAGGCGGAGTTGTTAGCAGGTGGGCGCAATTTACGAGTTGACGGAGTTTTACAACCATTAGAAGCTTATATCGTGGGAGTTTTAGAACATTTTGAGAAGCAAATCGAGAAAGTTTATGGTGTCTAATTATGTTGACAAAAAATGAACGATTATTTAATGAATGGGCAGGAATGAGATTTCCTGCTCTTAAAACTTTCAGTGAAGCAACGGGAGAAAATTACGCTAATATTCGCAAGGTTGCGGAGCGCCATAAATGGAAAGAGAAGCAACAAGCCTATTTTGCAGAGATTGTCCAAGATCCGCAAGGTGACATTTTGTGTGACAATGACCTGTCACATGACATTGATAAGATGATAGCCGGAGCGCTTCGCAGTGTGGAAATGGGCTTAATTAGATGTACCAGTATTTCAGACATAGAAAAATTAACGCGGATAAAAGACACTTTGAAACAGGTTGAGGCCATGAACTCAATGACAAACCTGCCGGGCTTAGTTGATGCAATGGCGCAAAGCTTGATAGCAGAGGGTTGGAGCAGTTGGGATGACATACCAGATCCGCGAGATGAACAACAAAGGAGTGAGCAATGATGAAGAAATCACAAAAGAAATACAAGATCGCAGAATTAACGGCGCAAGGGTGGTCTGCTCCGCAGATCGCCGATATATTAAATACGCCGGTGCGCTATGTGTTCGCTGTGCGTAAGAAGCTACGAGAAGAAGCGGA
>JAUMTV010000196.1 GCA_030531025.1 Turicibacter sp. | reverse complement strand
ATAGCTATGGTGAAATGCTTTCAACACAAATACCTGAATTCTTATATGAATTAGCACAAGCAGTAGAACAATCGAATCTTGATTTTGAGCGTTATATTATCGAGGAAGAATCAGCATTTAATGCATTAGTGAAAAAATATATTGTTTAAATTAAGTTGGATTAAGACCTATTAATAATAAAAAGAGAAATGATGCGGCATGTCGTCTGAGTTCATTCAGACTCATGCCGTATTTTATTAAAATTCGATGACGATAATAGTTGTTAATGAAATTAGATAGTGGTACTGTTACTTTGTCTAATGTTTAGTAAAATAGCAACTAATTGAGTAGAAAATTTTGTTACATCTGATGTTGAAATCAGTTTTATATCAGACGATGGTTAATAATAAAGTAAATCAATTAGAGGCTAGCTGAATTAAAGGATGAATAACTTCTTTGTCCACAAAGTCTAAAGGTGTTTCAAAGACATTTAAGATTTCTTGATATTCACTGATATTCTTAGGAGACTTTTTAATTTGTTGCTTTAATCCTTGCATCAAAAGTTTATCAATAAAGGTTAGTTTTTTATAATCCATTTGTCCTCTAAAATAAAAAATTGGATCATCTTCAATATGATTTCGATTTTTTATTTCTTGTGTGACTTGATCACTTGGTTTCATGAGACCGACAGCAAATAAAATTAAGGTTTCAGGTGGATAAGGGATTAAAAGGGTTAGAAGTTTTTTATAATCCCTTAGCTTCCCCATGTAAAGCGAACTTCCGAAAATGACCGTTTCATAGTAAATTAACTCGTATGCTCCGACTTCATGAATTTCTTTTAAATTAGCACCTAGCTTCTGTGCTATCCAGGTTGCATACTGTTTACTGGCTCCATATTTTGAGCTATAAATGACTAATGTTGATGACATCATTAGGCCCCCTTTTAGTCGTATGAAATGATTAAAAATGATGACTCATGTTGAGAAAAGAATCAATCTTCATTTAACAACTCTTAAATAGATATAAGTCCAGATAAGTTTTCATATTGGAAAACTTTTAGCTGGACTATAGTCTATCTTAGTGTCAAATCGATTTCATAACCAAGTCTGTTATAAAATTATAAAATTAATTTCTGTTTCTATAGAGTTTAATTTCTCTATAATTTAATAGATGCACCTATAATTTAAAATATCTGAACCGCTTAAGATTTCATGTAATGAAATGAATGATAACTTTTAAATTTACTTCAATTTAAATAGATCCCGCTTTATTTTTTATGAGCGTTTTCTTGAAAAAATGATAGATTAACTCATAAATTGATAGAGGGGGTGGATATTTTGTTAAGTGATTTAAATGGTGTATATATTTATGAAACGAGAAGGGTTGGAATATTGCTAGCCTTTGTTGGAGGATTTTTAGATGTGTATACGTATCTTCTTCGAGGTGGTGTTTTTGCAAATGCCCAAACTGGAAATATAGTGTTAATGATGTTACAGATTTCAGAAGGACAGTGGTTAAATGCTCTTTATTACATCGTTCCAGTTTTAGCTTTTTTGATGGGTGTTGTAGTTACGGGATTTGTTAAATTACATGAGCGTTGGCATGAGCAGGTGCTAATCATTGAAAGTGTCTTATTATTTTTAATTGGTTTTTATCCTATTTCATGGCCACCAATGATTGTTAATATTACGATTGCATTTATTAGTGCGATGCAAGTGAGTAGTTTTAGAGCATTGAGGGGAACCGCCTATGCTACAACGTTCTGTACAGGAAATTTACGTTCTGCTGCAGAACAGTTAACCGTTTTTTATATTAAACATGACAAGGAAGCGAAAAGGCGAGGATTAAATTATTTTATTATAATTCTTTCATTTTGTATGGGAGCTTTAATTGGGGCACTTTTAATCAAATGGTTAACGATTTATTCAGTTTGGATTTGTTGTCTTATTTTAATCGGTGTCGTGTGTATTTTGATAAAAGAAAATCCAAAATCAGACTCGTCAGGTGATTAGTTCTTGCGAGTTTTTTTATTTTTTTGTTAAAGTAAGATTAAGGATGACTTATGTCTCTATTTATACAGGAATTGATTTTTTAATGATAGCAGGTGCCATTTTAGCGTTACATCAGTTAAGTGAAATGGATAATAATCAAAAACGATTTACAGTCTTAAGAAATCTGGGTGCAAAACGATCAGAAATGAAACGTGCTTTATAGGGTCAGTTGGTTATTTATTTCGTGATTCCATTAGAACTTGCATTACTTTACATGATTGTTGTTCGGCATTTCTTAATGTTACTTGGTACGATTACAGTATTAGATGTGATTAAAAACTTTATTGGCATGTTAGCGATGAGTGTCATCATTTATGGTTACCTATATTAGTAGTCGTCAAGTCAGTGAAGCAAAAGTAGAATAGGAAAAGGAAGCAGTTAATTAAGCTGCTTCCTTTTTTTATAAATGATATAAGAGTAGATGCAAGGAATGATTGAGGCTGTAAGAAGAATGATTAATGACGTAAACCATAAAATTTGAATGGTTAATAGGAAACTAAGTGCAAATAGAAGAAGACCTCCTATTACAAAGACCCATCCACCGAATCGATGTGTTTGGTACCAGACTTGCTCACTTTTTAATGTCCAAGGTGTACGAATTCCAAGTAGAAGATTTGGTTTACATTTAGGAAGATAATTACCAACAATTATTAATCCGATGCTCAGTAAAATACTAAAAATTTGAGTTGAAAGTGGAGAAAAGGTATAAATATTTTCACTTTGTTCCCATGCATTAATTAATGTCCAAATGGTTAGTCCAGTATAAACAAGCAAAATTATGACATGCGCTTCAAACATTGTTTTTTTATTTTTTTCTTTTTCAAGGCGTGTCATGAAAGCAAGAAAGGATGACAGTAGAAGAGCTAAGAGGGGGAAGAGGAATAATTCATATTTACTTCCATATCTCGTTACTTCTCCAGCAAAATTATAGTGAGCAGGAATTTGATTTGGAAGATGAGAAAATACAAGAAGTATTAAGATAAGGGGTAAAAAGGTTAAGAGAATTAATAGCCATTTTTTCATCAGATCACACCTAATTAAAATTGTAAGAGCCATAACATTAACTTTTCTATATAAGTCCAGATAAATTTTCTTCATAGAAAATTTTTACCTGGACTATAGGATGTCTTTATAAAGAAAGGATATCAGTAGTTTTGTTTGCCACCTTAGATGTAGAATACTTATCTGTTTTTATATAGAACAGAAGCATTTAATTGATAATAAATAAAATTTTTATGCCGAGATTCATCAATTAAATCAGCCTTCTTTAAAATATATAAGTCCAGATAAGTTTTTTACATCGTAAAAACTTTTAGCTGGACTATAGTCTGTCTTAGTATTAAAGCAGCTTAGCAACTAAGACTGATGTAGAGTGATAAAATACATTTCTGTTTATATATATAAATGATAAGAAATAGTTGCTTTTGTCATGTGAAAATTATCAGCAATTTCCCATGTAAAGAGAGGCCCCTGTTTTAATAACGCTAAAATATCGCGACGAACAGGATTAGCAAGAGCTTTTAATATTTTTGCAAAACTCATACTATAACTCTAATCTATTTATAAATATCTTTAAATAGATTATACCAAAAAACGGATGATAATCAAGAGCTATTTAGGATGTTTTCGAAATGGTCAGGTAATGGTTTAAAGGGATAAAATCTCTTAAAACGCATAATCTATATACATAGTGAAACATATTTCACATTCTAAGAAATAGGTTTAGTAGATTAGGCTTTTTGGTGGAAAGGCTAACTATAGTAGCGATAAATTTTTCAGTTATGAAAAATTTATCGCTACTTATATATATAGAAATGGATAAGTATTATACAATCCAGGTGATAAATGGATATGAGTAATGTCTTTTACTGATTAAGGCAACCTATAGTCCAGTTAAAAATTTTCCCTGAAGAAAATTTTTAAAGCCCTAATAGTGGGGAATTAGATTTCTTTCAGAAATCGTTAGGTGACCCATTC
>JAUMTV010000195.1 GCA_030531025.1 Turicibacter sp. | reverse complement strand
CTAGAATATTTACAAAATGAGGAAAAAATTAAAATAAAAGGAATATAGAGAAAGACGTATTAAGATAATAAACAGCATGAGATGAATTTTATGTAAAATCGAGTTATTTATATAAAAAAATAGAAAAAATTGACAAAAAAATAATAGCTAAGTATAATTTTGAATAAGATTGTATTATTTTTAAAGGCTCTAAGTTGGGAATAAAAGAAATTATGAATTAACGATTTGATTGCTCAGTCGTTTTTTAGGTCAAATGACAAAAAAAGGAGTTAACGATGTATTTAATTTGGTTGTTAATAAGTATTTTTTTTGGACTATTAATTAAGAAAGTTGCATATGGATTAATTATGGAACAATCGATGTTGAGGCGATCTTTTTGGATGACAGTTGATGAGGTGTGTGAACGAGAGAGTCAATTTGAATATATCGTAATACAAAGTAGTCTGACGTTGCTATTTCTATTACTTTTTTATCAGAAAGGCATGAGTTTAGAGCTTTTTAAATTGACCTTCTTTACTATTATGATGGTGTTAATTGGATATGTTGATTTTAAAACCACTTTTGTTTATCGTCTAACTACATTCATCACATTTGTGGGCGGATTAATTTTTATCCTATTAGAGTCAGTTCAATTAAAGACTTGGCCGATTGATTCTATAGCGGGTTGTTTAATTGGATTTAGTGTCATTGGTCTCATTATTTTATTAACTCGCGGGATGGGAGAAGGGGATGTTGAGATTACCTCTTTATGTGGCTTATTTTTGGGAACTGTTGGAAGTATTCTAACTTTATTTTTTGGTATTATTCTGGGAGGAATCGCAGGTACTATTTTACTTACGAGACAAAAAAAAGGCTTAAAAGATGAAATAGCATTTGGCCCCTATTTAGTCGCTGGTGCTTTTATTGCAATGTTATGGGGAAATGAATTATTTCAATGGTATTTGAGTTTATTTTAATGGATTATTCTGTTAAGTAATTGAACACAAATGTAAAAAAATGTATAATTAACTAAAGATTGGAATTTAGGGGAGTTAAGATGGCTTTAGTAGAAAAACGACGATTAGGGGATATATTAGTTCGGGCGGGAAAAATTAATCATTTTCAATTACAAGAAGCATTAAAGAGTCAAAAGCAGTTAGGGAAGAAGCTAGGTGAAATTTTAGTCGAGCAACACATTTTAACTGAGCAAGATATTATTCAAGCAATTGAAGAACAAACAGGAATTAAGCAAGTTGATTTAAATGAAATTAATTTTGATAAAAAGGCGATTAAAGCTGTTTCTCAAAACTTATGCGAAAAATATGGCTTTGTTCCTTTTGAACTAGAAGTTAATAAAATTAAAGTTGCCATGGCTGATCCACTGAATATCTTTGCCATTGATGATATTTCAATTGCGACAGCACTTGACGTTGAAGTTTATATCGCTCCTAAAAGTGAGATTTATAAGTTTATTAAAGTCATTTATACAAGTGAAGAGGTTTTAAAAGCTGCTGAAGCTTTAACAAAAGAATCATTACAGACACGTTTAACGAGTTTAAATCTTGAGAATTTAGAAGATGTTAAAAATGCTCCAGTTGTTAAGATGGTTGATTTCTTATTCCGTAACTCGATTGAGATGCGTGCCTCAGATATTCATATTGAACCGTTTGAAGAGGTTATCCGTATTCGTTATCGTATCGATGGAGATTTACGATTAGTTAATACATTAGGAATCGAGTCATTAGCGCCTTTAGTCACACGTATTAAAATTTTAGCTGGCTTAAATATTGCTGAAAAACGAATTCCACAAGACGGCCGTATTATGATGCAAATTGGTGGGTATGATGTTGATTTACGTGTTTCAATTTTACCGGTTGTGAATGGAGAGAAAATTGTAATTCGTATTTTAAATCGTTCATCATATGAGTTTGGGCGACAGCATCTGGGAATGAGTACACATAATATTGAAAAATTAGAACGAATTCTTGGTAATCCACATGGGATTGTTTTAGTTACGGGACCTACTGGAAGTGGAAAATCGACAACATTATATACTTTACTAGGGGAGTTAAATACAGAGGAAGTAAATATTGTTACAATTGAAGATCCAGTTGAATATAAGTTAACCGGTGTTAATCAAGTCAATGTGAATCCAAAAGCAGGATTAACTTTTGCAAGCGGGCTTCGAAGTATTTTACGTCAAGATCCTGATGTGGTTATGATTGGGGAGATTCGTGACGAAGAAACGGCTCAAATTGCAACACGTGCTGCGAATACAGGGCACTTAGTGTTAAGTACACTTCATACGAATGATGCACCGACTACTATTACACGTCTTATTGATATGGGCCTTGAACCTTATTTGGTGGCTTCCTCGATAACCGGAGTTATTGCTCAGCGTCTTGTAAAGAAGATTTGTCCACATTGTAAAACGGCCTATGATGCATCGACTTTGGAGAAGAAGTTTTTAGGTGTTGATTTAAGTACTTCGTTAACGCTTTATAAAGGGGACGGGTGCGGATATTGTCAGCATACAGGATATATGGGGCGCAAAGGTGTTTATGAGATTATGGAAATTACGAAAGAACATCGTGAGGCTATTTCAAAAAATCAAGATATTTCTGTATTGCGTCAGTTATGTGAAAAGTACGGGATGACAGTTTTAGCAAGTGAGTGTCGAGAACTTGTTTTTGCTGGAGTAACGACGATAAAAGAATTGGCTGATGTGACGATTTCAGATTACTAGGGGAGGGATAATGGATGGCAAAATTTAAATATCGTGCCCTTACTTCAACGAATGAGAAAGTTGAAGGGGTTTATGAAGCAAAATCGAAAGATGAAGTTTTAGCAATTATCTCATCAAATGGCTATTATCCTCTTATGGTTGAAGAAATCATTGTCAGTCAGGATATTAAGTTAGGATTTAATAAGAAGGCCAAATTAAAAGATATTGCGGTCTTTTGTCGACAATTTTACACCATGTTAGATGCAGGCGTACAGATTGATAACTGTTTAACTATTTTAGCTGAGCAGCTGACACATCCTCAATTGAAACAAGCCATTGCTCAAGTTGGAGATGATGTCAAACGTGGAGAATCGTTAGCCGATTCGATGGCTGTTCATAACGAGGTCTTTCCAGAGTTACTACTCAAGATGATTCAATCAGGAGAAATGAGTGGGAACCTGGATACGATTATGCTCAGGATGTCTGTTTACTATGAGAAAGAAAATAAAATCAATAGTAAGGTTAAAAATGCGATGATTTATCCAGCTATTTTAGCCATTGTAGCAGCGGGAGCTGTTGCGGTTATTTTAACCTTTGTTATGCCGACCTTTATGGAGATGTTCGCAGAAAATGGAGTTGAACTTCCATGGTTAACAAAGGCGTTACTATGGACAAGTGAGTTTATTACCTCACAGTATCTTAGTATTCTAATTATTGGATTTGCTGCTTGGTTCGGATATCGATTATATTCAAGAACTGAGCATGGAAAATATACAGTTAGTCAAATCAAATTAGCAGTACCTATCATGAAACCACTAAATCAAAAGATTATTGTTTCACGATTTACACGAACGTTATCGACGTTACTTGCGAGTGGAATCCCACTGTCGCAGTCGATTCATATCGTGTCAGAAGTGGTACAAAACAAAGTGGCTGAAGAAGCCTTGCAAACTGTTCGTGAAGAATTAGTAAAAGGTGAAGGATTAAGTGAACCAATTGCTTCAACAGGAATCTTCCCACAGATGTTGTCATCGATGATTCACATTGGAGAAGAAACAGGAGCATTAGATGACATCTTAAGCAAAACAGCTGACTTTTACGACGATGAACTGGAAGCACAAATTCAAGCAACAACTGCTTTAATTGAACCATTATTAATTGTCGTCATGGGAATTGTTATTGGAGCGATTGTGTTAGCCATTATGATTCCAATGTTTGAAATGTACACACAAATCTAATTAAATCGTCCAAACTCTGAGATTGGGAGAGGTCTCGGATTGGAAATATAAAAAAACTTATCTATTTTAGGAGGAGAGAATTATGTTTAACAAACGTAACAAAAAACGCGGATT
>JAUMTV010000194.1 GCA_030531025.1 Turicibacter sp. | reverse complement strand
TCCTCCATTAGTAGGGCTTATAAGTTTTTTACGATGTAAAAAACTTATCTGGACTTATATAGTTAAACTACTATAGATCAACTTCATATTGTGAAAAATATTTGGATACTAAAGATGTGAAGTAGATTTTTTTATATCAAGAAAAGAGGATAGACGATGAAAGAAACAATGCAAAAAATTTTAGAATTCCGAGATGAACGTGGATGGAAACCATATCATACGCCTGAAAATTTAGCTAAATCGATTTCAATTGAAGCAGCAGAATTACTTGAATGCTTTCAATGGAATCAAGAGTTTGATCCAGTTCATGTGAATGAAGAATTAGCCGATGTATTAATTTATTGTTTGCAAATGGTAGATATATTAGATGTTGATGCTAAACAGATTATTTTTGAAAAGTTAGAAAAGAATGCTCTAAAGTATCCTGCTCAAAAATAAAAAGCCGTTTCTTTAAAACGGCTTTTTATCACGGATGAAAGGCATAGACCATAACAGTATAGGTTTCATATAAAAAGTATAGAACCATACTAACCAAAAGCGCATGATTGATGAATCGTTCGCCTTTAGCACCCGTTTTAAAGTTAGCTAATTTAATTTTTGTTTTACAAGGATAAAAGAGACAAACACCTTGATGCGTAAATAAATCTAGTAGGATATGAGAAGTATGACCAACCATTAAACCACAGATTAAAATAATATAAAAGTCTTGTCCAACATTTAATAAAGGAGCAAAAGACATTAAAATAAAGAAAAAGGCAATAGACAAAAGACTATGAGTGATAGTGCGATGTTTAAAATGAGTGGCGATAAATTTCGAAGGAAAAGGAAGTAATTTACCGATTTGAGAACTTCGCATATCAATGTCTGGTAATAACGATCCAACCGTTGTAGCCACACAATAGATTGTAATGATAAAAAGTTTAGAAAAGGTATTGGCATTAGAATATAACGGTGCAATAAAGAGCTGATGAGTAATAAGGCCACAGAGTAAGCCTCCGCGTTGATGAGTAGTGGCTGTCATTTATAAGTCCTCCTAGTTGTTCAAGTTGTCGAAAACTGTCTTATCTTCCAATATTATACCCTAAAATATCGAATATTTGTTTGTATTAAGTTAGTAAAATTATGGAAAATGAAAGGAGTGGTTTAAATGAGATTAAGTGAGGAACTTAAAAATTTAAACGAGGCTCAGCGCCAAGTTGTTGAAAACTTATCGCAATCACTCTTAGTTATGGCTCCAGCGGGAACAGGAAAAACGAATGTTATTTCATTACGAACGGCACAATTTATTGAAATGGGAGTAAGGCCACATCAAATTTTATGTTTAACATTCACAAATAAAGCTTGTCATGAATTGAAAGATCGAATCATAAAAACGGTTGGAGATCAAGGACAAGATGTTTGTGTTAAGACGTTTCATAGTCTTTGTTATCAACTCATCCAAGAAGAAGTCAAAGTTCTCGGGAAGCTATCTAATGATTTTATGATTATCGATGAAGAAGATGCAAAGTTTGTTATTAAACAATTAATTGCTGATCAAGATGTCTTAGCAGAAAAAGCTTACGAATATGTCCAAGCTTTAAAAACTTCTCAAGTTGGAAAAGGTGAGATGAATGAATCATTAATTTGTTCTTTTCATGAATCTGAAACTGCATTGCGCCTTTATTATGCCTTAAAAAATTCTAATCAAGGAAGCTATACCCTTAACTACTTATCTCAGTACGGTTGGTGGCTTTATAATGAATATCAACGGTATTTAAAAGAACAACAGCTGCTAGATTTTAATGATTTATTATTATATGCCACAGAGTGTTTAGCACATCCTGATATTTTAGCAAGGTGGCAATCTAAGTTTGAGATTGTAGTAGTTGATGAAGTACAAGATACGAGTTTAGTCGAGTATCAATTGATTCAAAAGTTAGCTTTAAACTCAAACTTTAGTGCTTTTGGAGATTTTAATCAGACGATTTATGAGTGGAGAGACTCTAATCCTGTTTTAATTCGTTCCAAAATCATACAAGATTTTAATCCATTATGTTTAGAATTATCACTCAATTATCGCTCTACTCAACGATTAGTGCAGATGAGTGCTAACTATTTAGAAAATGGAAAACGTGCACGTCTCATTGATCCGATTCTTTCACCAAAATCAATCCAATCAGCAAGTGCGACTCTTGGAACACGTCCTGTTTTCTTTGAAGCTGAAACAAAACAAGATGAAATGAATTTTATTATTGATCACTTAAAACATCATCGAAAAGAGCAATTAGATAAAACGGTTATTTTAACAAGAAGTAATCGCCAAAATAATGAAGTTGCCAACTTTTTAAAAGCTGAAGGGATTCCTTGTTATTTAGTTGACCAGCTTTCTTTATTTAAGCGAAAGAGTTTAAAGGATTTATTAGCTATTGTTAGATTTTATTTGAATCCATTTGATTCTGTCTCGTTACAACGATTTTTACCACTATTATTTGAATCGGTTGATCTTAAAACGATGAGTAGTCCAGTGTACTTAAAACGATATCAAGCGTATGATTTAAGACTAAGTGATTTGTTTTCGAAACAAGCGTATCAGTTTGAAGAACCTTATGGCTTATTAAAGAAACAGATTGAATCGGGGCGCGTCATTATTTTCGATGTTGAATCAACCGGTCTTGATGTGACAAAAGATGAAATCATTCAAATAGCAGCCATTGAATTAAAAGAAGGACAAGTTGTGCAATCATTTGAACGCTTTATTAAGCCTTTAAAATCAGTGGGTCATGCTGCTTTAGTTCATGGATTTAGTGATGAATTTTTACAACTTCATGGTCATGCTGCACGTGATGTTTTTAAAGAATTTTTAACATTTATTGATGGAGCAGTTTTAGTAGGTCATAATGTTCAATACGATTTGAAAATTGTTCGATCACATATGCATCGTGTAGGCTTATCATTTGACGGGGCATTAGGATACTATGATACACTAGATATTGTCAGACGATTATATCCGCAGTTAAAAAATCATAAGTTAGACACTGTCAGTGAGTTTATTGGTGTCGATCATGAACCAACGCATAATGCAATGGATGATATCTTAGCAACTAAAGATGTGTTAATGAAAAGTATCAAAGCTTTAATGAAGCATCATGAGCAACGAAAAAATGTCATCTCCTATTATCAATCAACGTTAAGTCCAGTCATTGAACAGTTAGAAGAGATTAAGCAATGGATCGATGAAAAAAAGCCATCCCAGTTTATATTAACGTTCATTGATAAATTCAATCTCTTTGAAAGAAGACCATGGTGTGAGGATGAAGTTGAAATGATAAAACTTCATGAAGCTATAGCCTGTTTAAAAGAGATGGAGCAACTACAATTAATGGACTGTCCAGAAATTTTAATGTGGGAGTTATGGACAAGAATATTAGAACAATTGTCTTTATCGATTAGTGAACTTGATCGAGTGATGAAAGATCAAAATAAATTAGCTGTTATCACAGTTCATCAATCGAAAGGATTGGAATTTGATCATGTCATTATCCCATTTTTAAATCAAGGTATGTTTCCATTAGATTTTAATGGAACGAATCAAGAAGAAGAATGTCGTTTATTTTATGTTGCGATGACACGTGCTAAGCAAACACTGCTATTAACGAGACATGTCAAAGATTTTAGCTATTCTAAAAAAGAAAAAGAAAGAAGTCCTTTTATCGACTTTTTATACAAGCAAATAGGTGATTAAATGAACAATATAGTTGAAATAAAGTATAATGCACAATTACCACAGATAACACAAAGTGGACTAACACTCGTTGATTTTTATGCCACTTGGTGTGGTCCTTGCCAGCAGTTAGCTCCTGTTTTTGAAACGTTATTTAAAGAATATCAAACACAGATACAATTTGTGAAAGTCAATGTTGATGACACTCCAGTTTTAGCGAATGAGTATCATGTCATGACGGTTCCAACACTCATGCTTTTTAAAGACGGAAAGCCGATTGAATCGGCAAAAGGATTTCACCCACTAAATGAATTGAAATCGTGGTTAAACTATCATCTGAAGTAAGGTCATGATGAACCCAGTCTTTAAATGACTAAGCGTTAACTATTAATATATATAAGTTCAGATAAGTTTTTCACCTCATAAAAACTTTTAAGCCCTACTAATGGAGGAAACAT
>JAUMTV010000193.1:2962-4187 GCA_030531025.1 Turicibacter sp. | reverse complement strand
TTTAAAATATTAAATGAAAACTTTGGAGAAACCTTTAAAGAGTTGTTTAAGGGAGGAAGTGCAGAGCTTATTTTAGGTGGAGATGATGTTTTAAGTTCTAATATAATAATAAATGTTGAACCACCAGGTAAGAAACTTCAAAATATAAACCTAATGTCTGGGGGAGAGAAGGTTTTATCTGCAATTGCCTTATTATTTGCAATATTGAAAATGAAACCAACTCCATTCTGTATACTTGATGAAATAGAGGCGGCTCTAGATGATGCTAATGTTTATAGGTATGCAGAGTTTTTAAAGTCTTTCTCAGAAAACATTCAATTTATAGTAATAACACATAGAAAAGGAACAATGGAAGCTAGTGATGTAATGTATGGTATAACCATGGAAGAAAAGGGAATATCTAAAGTAGTATCAGTAGACTTGTCGGAGAATTAGGAGGTATTAATATGTTTGGTAAATTATTTAATAATCTTAAGAGTGGATTAACAAAAACAAGAAATGCATTAACTGATAAAATAAATGAGGCTTTAAATTTAGCAGTAACAATTGATGAAGATTTATATGAAGAGTTAGAAGAAATACTTATTATGGCTGATATAGGTATGGATACTACAATGGAGATAATTGAAAGATTAAAAGATAAGATTAGAAAAGAAAAAATCAATGATGTTGAATTAGTTAGACCGGCTTTAAAAAGTGTAATTGCTGAAATGATGATAGATGATACTGAAGAAAGCCATGAAGAAAAGAGTGGAAAAGAAGTTATTTTAGTAATAGGTGTAAATGGAGTTGGAAAAACTACAAGCATAGGTAAATTAGCCGCTATGAATAAAGAAAAAGGGAAAAAAGTTTTACTAGCAGCTGCAGATACATTTAGAGCAGGGGCTATAGATCAATTAGTTGTTTGGAGTGAAAGAGCAAAGGTTGATATAGTTAAACATGAAGAAGGGGCAGATCCAGCAGCAGTTGTATTTGATGCAATTAATGCTTCAAAGTCAAGAGGTGTAGACTTACTTATTTGTGATACAGCAGGTAGATTACACAACAAGAAAAATTTAATGGATGAATTAGGAAAGATTAATAGAGTAATAGATAGGGAACTTAGTGATGCTAATAAGCAAACATTATTAGTGTTAGATGGAACTACTGGACAAAATGCAGTAATTCAAGCTAAGCAATTTATGGAGGTTTGTCCTATTGATGGTATAGTATTAACTAAACTTGA
>JAUMTV010000193.1:0-2862 GCA_030531025.1 Turicibacter sp. | reverse complement strand
ATAACTTATAAAATTTATAAATATTAATTAAAAAATTTGTTGCGAAAATTTATATTAGTCATTAAAATATCTATAGATACCCAAGTTATATATTAAAAACTTAATAGGGATAGTAAGAGTTTAGCACCTTAAATTTAGGAATAAAAAATAATTTAAAAGTGTTAAGTAAAAATACTTGACACATAATTATTATTCTGTTAGAATCTCAGATGTGGGTAAGGTGATATGCATGGAAGATAGAGTTGAGATTTCCTTGTTAATGGATTATTACGGTCCATTACTTACGGAAAAACAAAAGAGTATCATGGAGCTATATTACAATGAGGATTTATCCTTAGCTGAGATTGCTGAATTAAACAATACGAGTCGTCAAGCGATTCATGACCTAATAAAAAGATGCTACAAACAATTTCTAGCCTATGAAAGTAAATTAAATTTACTTGAAAAGTCTTTAGAAAGAGAAAAGAAAATTTCAAAATTCTTGGATGAAGTCAATGAAAAATATTCTTTGATGGATGAGGACTACATAAATTACAAAGAAACTCTAGAAAATTTATAGGCATAGGAGGGTTAACATGGCTTTTGAAGGTTTAGCTGATAAGTTACAAGAAACGTTTAAAAAACTTAGAGGCAAAGGTAAATTAGGCGAAAAAGATATTAAAGAAGCCATGAGAGAAGTAAAACTTGCGTTATTGGAAGCTGACGTTAACTTTAAAGTTGTAAAAACTTTTGTTAAAAATGTTAGTGAAAAATGTGTTGGTAGTGAAGTTTTAGAGAGCTTAACACCTGCTCAGCAAGTCATCAAGATTGTTAATGATGAACTTACAGATCTTATGGGAGGTAGTGAAAGTAAAATCAACTTCTCTAGTGTTGGACCAACTGTTATTATGTTAGTTGGACTTCAAGGAGCTGGTAAAACTACAATGGCTGGTAAGCTTGCACTACAATTAAGAAAAGATAAAAATAAGAAACCTCTATTAGTTGCTTGTGATATATATAGACCAGCAGCGATTAAACAATTAGAGGTAGTAGGAAAGCAAATTGACATTCCTGTTTTCCAAATGGGTGATAAAATCAGCCCTGTACAAATTGCCAAAGAAGGTATAAAATACGGTAGGGAAAACGGAAATAATGTTGTAATTATAGATACAGCTGGTAGACTTCATATAGATGAAGAGCTAATGACTGAACTTAAAGATGTAAAGGCTGAAGTTAATCCTTCAGAAATCTTACTTGTTGTTGACTCAATGACAGGACAAGATGCTGTAAATGTTGCAGAAACATTTAATGAAGCACTTGATATCTCAGGAGTTATATTAACAAAACTTGATGGAGATACAAGAGGTGGAGCTGCTTTATCAATTAGACATATGACTCAAAAACCAATTAAATTTATTGGTGTTGGGGAAAAGATGAATGATTTTGAAGTATTCCATCCAGATAGAATGGCTAGTAGAATTCTAGGTATGGGTGATGTACTTTCATTAATCGAAAAAGCTCAAGAAGCAATTGATGAAAAAGAAGCTAAAGAGTTAGGTCAAAAGATGATGGAAAATGACTTTACTTATGATGACTACTTAACAGCTATGGAGCAAATGAAAAAGTTAGGATCTTTAAGTAAAATCATAGACATGATACCAGGAGTACCTAAGGAGATGAAGGAAATTGACTTTGATGCTGGTGAAAAACAATTAGCAAGAGTAAAGGCAATAATTCATTCAATGACTCCTAAGGAGAGAAAAAATCCAAAACTTATAGTTGGATCTTCTTCAAGAAAGAAGAGAATAGCTAATGGTTCTGGTACATCATTACAAGAAGTTAACAAACTCATAAAAGGACATGAAATGATGAGAAAGCAAATGAAGCAAATGAAATCATTGACTAAAAAGTCCAAGAAAGGTCTATTTGGTAAATTACCTTTTTAAGAGTTTATATATATAACCCTTTGAAGGAGGTGAAATTAATGGCAGTAAAAATCAGATTAAGAAGAATGGGTGCTAAAAAAGCTCCTTTCTACAGAGTTGTTGTTGCTGATTCTAGAAGCCCAAGAGATGGAAGATTCATCGAAGAAATCGGGTACTACAATCCAATAACTGAACCAGCTGAAATCAAAATCGATGAAGAAAAAGCTACAAAGTGGATAAACAATGGTGCACAACCTACAGACGTAGTTAAGAGACTATTCAACACAGTAGGACTTAACAAGTAATTTTTGGGAGGTGAACTCTGCAAAATACATATACAAATTAGTACATAGTATTTGCAGACTCTTATGAAAGATTTAGTTGAAATAATTGCTAAATCCCTAGTGGATAATCCAAATGAAGTTCATGTAAATGAAATTCAAGGAGAGCAGGACTTAATTCTTGAGTTAAGGGTTGCTCCTGAAGATATGGGTAAGGTAATCGGTAAGCAAGGTAGAGTAGCGAAAGCTATTAGAACCGTAGTAAAAGCCGCAGCACTAAACGAAAATCAAAAATTAGTAGTTGAAATTATCGATGTAAAGAGTTAGGATTTTCCTAACTCTTTTTTTCGACAAAAACGGCGTACCTCCGGGGTAGATACATATGTTGGAATTAATCTAGAGATAAGTAATAATTATTTTGCTAAAACATAAAAAGTTTGATATAAATAATATAGGAAAAAAATTAAACTAACATAAGAGGTGAATTTAGTGAGTAAAAATTTAAAAGTAGGTAAGATAGTAAATACTCATGGTTTAAAAGGTGAAGTTAAGGTTATTCCATTAACAGATGATATGAGAAGATTTGATGATTTAGATCATGTTTTAATTGAAGGTAAAGAAGTTGAAATAGAAAAGTGTAAATATCAAAAGGATAGAGTTATAGTTAAGCTTAAAGG
>JAUMTV010000192.1 GCA_030531025.1 Turicibacter sp. | reverse complement strand
CAATCCTCCTTTGCTGGGGAATGGTCACCTACCATGCGAAGCATGTTTCCTCCATGAGTAGGGCTTATAAGTTTTTTACGATGTAAAAAACTTATCTGGACTTATATAGGAGCTTTTTTTTATGTCTTCTGATTATATTTAAATCAAAATCGTCTCTATTATTTGGATTAACCAATCGTGACCTGTTCTTCAGGATAATTAAATCGTGGAGCCATTTTTTGATAAGACCATATACAAGCAATACTAAGTGGCCCTACTCGTCCAATAAACATAGTAATCCCTAAAATTAATTTACTGAAATCACCTAGTTCAGAAGTAATTCCTAATGATAATCCAATAGTAGCTGTCGCTGAAACAACCTCAAATAAAACTTCGGTAAAAGTAAAATCAGACTCTAAAAATAGAATAACTAAAGTACTAACAATATTAATACTGATAGCCAAACAAAAAATACTAAATGCCTTAATGATACTATCCGTTGGAATTCGCCGCTTAAAGGCTGTTATCGGGGTATTAGTAGCAATCCCTTTAATACTTTGAATTATCGTAAAAAAGGTTGTTGTTTTTATTCCACCTCCCGTTGACCCGGGTGAAGTTCCTATAAACATTAAGATCATTAGAATTAATAAGCTAGCAGATGAAAAATTACTAATAGGTAGCATTGTAATTCCTGCTGTACAAGCTGAAATACTGTAAAACAATGCATCTGATAAACTAAAATGTTCTGTTACCATTAAAAGAAGAGTTCCAATTCCAATTAATAAACTAGTCATTATCATAATAACTTTTGTATCTAAACTAAATTTTCTAAATTGACGTTTGGAATAAATCTCAATCATTGGAACAAAACCGAATCCACCTATTAAACTCAGTCCAATAGTTGTCACATATAGTAATACATTCTCGCGATAAACTAATAAACTATGTGATCCATCTAAAATATCTAGACCTGAATTATTAAAAGTAGCAACTGAATGAAACGCACTAATCCCTAATGCTGACCAAAAAGGATAATCTTTAGAAAACACAATAAAACTTAAAACCATTCCAATTAATTCGACGATTAAGGTAAATTTCAAAACATATTTAATTAACCTAACACTCCCACTTAGTGAATTCAAATTTAGCCCTTCCATCAATAATAACCGCTGATATAAACCAAATTTTCGCTGAGCAATCAAGATAAAAATTGCTCCTATCGAAGTTACACCTAATCCACCAATTTGAATTAAAACAGCAATAATAATACGTCCAAATAAATTAAAATATTCAGAGATATCTACTGTGACTAACCCAGTGACACAGACGGCACTAATAGATGTAAATAAGGCATCAATATAAGTAACCTCTTTTCCATCCATATGGGTAATCGGCAAAGATAAGATAAGTGCTCCTATCAAAATAACTGATAGAAAGAGAATTACTACATACTGTACCGGTCTTAATTTATTTAAATAAAACATACTTTTTCTCCCTATTAAACCTTTTTACTTTAAATTTTTAAGCTGATTCTATATATAAACAGATAAGCATTCTACATCTAAAGTAGCAAACAAAAATACTGATCTCTTTTACCCATCAAAACAGCCTATAGTCCGGGGGTTCCCTAGGCTAAGTGGCACAACCGAAAGGTTGTGATCTTAGCTATCCTCAATTGCTAGGGTATGGTCCCCTGCCTTGCGAAGCAAGTATCCTCCACTGGTAGGGTATGGTCCCCTAGGCTAAGTGGCACACTCGAAGAGTGTGATCTTAGCTGTCTACCATTGCTAGGGTTAAAAAATTCTTTGAAGAAAATTTATCTGGACTTATATATTCATAAACTTCCTCCCAATTATTTTATAAAAAACACCCTATTGAACTAAAAGCTTCATAAGATGTTTTGTTTTTTATCTAACCAATCGTAATCTGTTCTTCTGGATAATTAAATTTTGGAGCTGCTTTTTGATAAGCCCAAACGCATGCAATACTTAGAGGTCCAAGTCGACCAATAAACATTGTCACACATAAAATTAATTTACTAATGACACTTAAATCTGGGGTAATCCCAGTTGAAAGACCAACTGTTCCCGCTGCTGAAACAACCTCAACAAACACCTCAATAAAAGTTAAGTTAGGTTCGACAATAAGAATTAAAAGCGTACTTGTTGTAATGACCATAATCGCTAAAGTAAAAATACTAAAAGCTTTGATAATACTATCTGCGGGAATACGACGTTTGAAAGCTGTCACTGGTGTATTCGTTGCAATCCCTTTAATACTTTGAATAATAGTAAAAAACGTTGTCGTTTTAATCCCTCCACCGGTTGATCCTGGCGATGCCCCAATAAACATTAAAACAGATAAAACGAGTAATCCAGCATGTGTGAAGCTACCAATTGGAACGGTAGAAAAACCTGCAGTACGAGCTGAAACACTGTGGAAGAAGGCGTCCATCCAACTAAATCCTTCCGTCATTTTCAATAAAAGTGTTCCAACAATTAATAATGTCACAGTCATGATTACAACAATCTTTGTATTCATACTTAACTTTTTAAAGTTTCGTTTTGTATAAATCTCTATTGTTGTGACAAATCCAAATCCGGCAATAATAATTAACCCCGCCGTTGTTAGATTTAGTAATACACTTTCTCGATAAGGAATTAAGTTTTGTAATCCACCTAAAATATCAAATCCCGCATTATTAAAGGCAGCAACTGAATGGAATGCACTAATTCCTAAAGCTGACCAAAATGGATAATCTTGAGAAAAAACGATAAAGCTTAAAATCATCCCAATCAATTCAACGATTAACGTGAATTTTAAAACATATTTAACTAATCGAACAATCCCACTTAATGAGCTGAAATTCATCCCTTCCATTAAAAGAAGACGATGATGTAACCCAAATTTTTTCTGCATCATTAAAATAAAAGCTGCGCCAACAGAAGTGACTCCCAATCCACCAATCTGAATTAATAAAGCAATAATCGTTCTCCCTAAAACATTAAAATGTTCTGCTGCATCAATGGCAATTAATCCGGTTACACTAACGGCACTAGTCGCTGTAAATAAGGCATCAATATAACTGACTTCTGCCCCCTCCATATGCGTGAAAGGTAAAAATAACAGAAATGAACCTATTAGAATCACTAAGAAAAATCCCAAAACAACATATTGTGTTGGTTGCAACTTATTAAATCGAAGCACACTTAACCCTCCCTAATAATTTACTTATGATTATCTTTTGATAAATTGCTAATAGCTCTATGCTGAAAAAGATAACCCCTCCTTTCTAATAATAAAAAAAGACTTATTAAAAGACTAACTGCCTTTTAATAAGTCTCGTCGCTATGATTTGACCAGAATCAAAATGATTCGAGTATGTTGATCAAATCCCACCTATCGTGTTAACTACTCCCTTATTTATAGAATAACATAACATGAATTAGGTCATTTGTTAAGCTTATTTATCTATTTATATACATTATTTTCTATAATCCCATTAAAGTTTTTGCCTGTTGTAAAACTTTTGCTCCATCCATCATCCCATAAGCACGCATATCAATCGAATCAACAGGGCATTTCGCTAAACTTTTAACACGTGATAATTCAAATCGTACTTGTGGGCCTAATAAAATGACATCAGCTTCAGATCCATGTTTTTGAGCTTCTGAAACAGAGTAAGCATTAATATCGCATTCAAACCCTTCTTTTGTTGCAACTTCACGCATTTTATTAACTAATAAACTAGTAGACATTCCAGCGGCACATAATAAAACGATTTTTTTCATCTTTAAAATCCCCTCTCCCCAAAATAAACAACGGTTACATTTATATTCTAACACACTTCAATGAAAGCGCAACACTTTTAATCTAACTCTTAAAAGGAGTTCGAAATTTAAAAAGGTAAGGGACCGTGTAGTGAAATGAAAGGATTGTTTGTAATACTTGGAATTGGGGCTTTACTTTTTTATATTACCGTATTTACTTTAATGTTGATTCGAATCGATACCTTAGGTTTGATAATCATTGCTTTATTAGTTATTTACGCATATCTATAGCTTAGTTGTAGGCTTTTTAGCTTCTAAATGGAACTGGGGTCTACCACTGTTCATTGAATTATTATTTATCCTTAGCATCTTTTTTCTATATAACGAAACAGCTTGGGGATACTCTTATAAATATACGATCATTCCATATGTTGGAGTTATCTTAGCCTATATCACAAAAGAGTGGAAATTATTTCATGACACTTTCCCTTTTTAATTAAGAAATAGTACTCGATTC
>JAUMTV010000007.1 GCA_030531025.1 Turicibacter sp. | reverse complement strand
TAATTCGTATAGCTTTTTAATATTTTCTACTTATTTTATATCTTCATATATTTTTTCAATAATCTCTTGGTCAATAATAGAATCGAATTTTCTTGCAAATAAAGCATGACTTTGTTTAAGCATATCATAGTCCTCTATTGTGTATGTTTTAGGGTTAGGTAATCCATCCCATTGGATTTCTCTTAATGTATCTTTAATCACTGTATTTTTAAATGAAGAATTTAATATCAATGTATGAAAGAAGTGCTCGTCTGGGCACAAAGTATATTTATATCCTCTTATGTATTTAGGATGTTTATCTAAATAGCCTATAATATAATTCACACATTCTCCTGATATCGTAAACCAGTTAGCACCTTTATAGATTTTAAATCCCTTTAAATTTCTTCGAATCGGTAATTTTTTAAAAAACTTAGAACATAAATTGTTAATCATCGCATATGGGCGTGAACGACTATACTTAGAATCACTTAATAAATAATAACCTTTTACACGCCATAAGTCTTTTTCTCCATCCATGACTTCTAGAAATTGATGCCCTTTATAATGTCTTAAAAATTCATCTACTTCCTGTTTAGGCTTAATGAATAAATCTTGACCACTTATTAAATGATAAAAATCATATTGGTTTTTATAAGCTCTCTCTAATAGTAATAACGTCGCTTGAACTTGCGAAAAGCCTCCCCAATTTATAGAAATTCGTTCCTCTAACAAATAAACAAATTCATTAGTTTGAAAATAGTCTATTAATAGATTAAAAAGCTTTTCGCTCTTCTTGTCGATATGTAAATAAATATGATGGTTTTCATCTGCTATATATTCAACAAGTTTTACAAGCTGCTCAAAGTTTTTATGAGCGACAATTAAAAATGCTTGTTTCAAATTGATCCCACCTTATTTTAAGTATCGTTCTAATCGTTCATCAATTAATGCTTCCATATTACCCTTTTGATTAAAAGGTAAAGGTTTAAAAGTCTTGGCTCTTTCATATAATATCAAAAAGTCATCACCATCTCTATAAGTTAAAATACATCCTAGTTGTTCTAACTTATTTGCTAATTCAATTTGATGGTCGTTAACATGCTCATGATATTTTTTTAATCTCGGAACTGCAATAATCTTTTTGTTATGTTTAATTCCCTGAAGAATTGATCCTGCTCCCGCATGAGTGACAATCAAGTTAGCTCGCTCATATAGTTCATTCATTTCCTCATTAGGGATAAAGCTAAACAACTTCATTTTATCTGTGTCATATTCATTATGCCCCGCTTGGACAACAATCTCTTCTTGATCTGCAATTGGTTCTACTAAGCGCATGATACGCGTAAAATCTTGTTTTTGTGTCCCACATAATACTAAAATCAAAATAAACAACCTCCTACAATGGCATTTGGATACACTTCGAGCAACTCCTCCCATTGTACATAAAAATCTGTCGCAATTTTATACATTAACTTACCGCTAACAGATGGTGTATGAACATTAGCAACCGTTTCAATATAAATGACTTTTTTTCCAAATAAGCGTGCATACACACACATTGGAATAGTTGAATGAACACCTGTTGAAACAACAACTTTTGGGTTATACTTAATAAAATAGACAAAAGAAACTAACCAAACATAAAGGTATTCAAAAATATAAATCCAACCATCGTTCTTTGAACAATACATCAAATATTCTGTAGGAAAAGAACTTTCTTTTGATATTGTCGTCTTCTCAGTAACTATGACCCCGTTATATTTTTCTATCAGATGACTTAATTGCAGTAGTTCGGTGTAATGACCGCCTGCACTAGAACAAAATAGAACTTTTCCTTTTTTCACTTTAACCACCACATTACTTCTTAAGTTTGACTTTAATTATATAGATGCTATTAGCTAAAATCCTGTAGATAAATTTATTTGTATATCGGTAATATAAATGCTTTTTATCATTTTTACTTAATAGATAACGATTTTTTTTCCAATTGGGGAATTGACTGTTTAATAGATCCCATCCTTCTTCTAAAATAGAATGACGAGAAGTTTTATCCTGAATCTGACAGGCGCGTAAAAAAGAGCTTCCTAAAAAATACTTTAATGTTAAGTATTCCAACTCATCGTAATATTTATCATATAACTGATGTTCTTTATAATATTTAAAAATATCTTTAAAGACAATGATCATATCGCCCACTTTAGAATTTTGCGTATAGGTAATTGAATCCTGACGTTGAACATAATAAATGAGAGGTTCATTTACATAAGCTATTTTATTAATAAATGGAGCAATTCGAATTGAAAATGAGCTATCCTCATATCTTAAACCAATAGGGAACTTAATATCTAATTGGTCATACCACTTCTTTTTATATAACTTATTCCAAACAGTTGGCATCATATTCACTAATAATTCTTTTTCATTAGAATAAGGACCATCTATTGATTTTTTTAAGTAATCAGGATAGGCCCAATAAAAATCACAACTTGTTAAATCAGCATCTTCTTTTATTGCTGTTTCATATAAATTTTCAAACATTGTTTCTTCAACATAATCATCAGCGTCTACGAATCCAAAATAATCTCCATTCATTTTACTCATTCCAAAATTTCTAGCATCAGAAAGACCACCATTTGGCTTCATATAACTAAATACTTTATTTGGATAGCGTTGAACATATTTATCAATAATCTTTTGTGATTCATCTGGTGATGAATCATTAACGACGATTATCTCAATATCATCTAATGTTTGTTTTACTAATGAATCTAAACAGCGTTCTAAATATTTTTCAACATTGTACACTGGTACAACTACACTAACTTTAGGCATTAATCCACCTCAACTTTCTTTAAGTCGTTCCTTTTAACGATTGTATTAAGGAATAATGTCACTGTAATAAATCCTAAGTATAGATTAGTAAAAATCTCATCTAATACGTGACCACTATAATAAGCTGCCCCTAATCCGACAATTACGGATAATAATAACATTAAATTACTAAAGTTAACAATTGTTCTAAATCGTCTTAAAGCATTAATTATTGAGAATAAAATTAGCATGATATATGGGGAAATAAAAATAATTGCTCCTACTATTCCCATTGTATAGACTTGACGCCAACCATCTTGTTCTATAATAAATTGTCCTTCACTTAAAGTTGCAAATCCCATTCCTAACATCTTCTCTTTATCACTCATTAAATCCCATTTATATTCTGAGAATAACTTTTGAAGTTTTCTGGCATCACTTCGTTTTTCAAATGGTTGATTTACAACAAAATTCCAAAACTGTGGATCAAATTCAATTGGATAAATCTCATCATAATAAATAGATGGGAAGGTTAGTAATTGTGTATTCTCTCTTAAAATTGCTATCAATACAGCATTTTTCCCTTCATCATCTAAGTTACCTTGTAATGTTTCAAGTCGCGTAGACATCTGGTTAACACTATCATTTTTTTCTTCTTCATCTTTTAAATTTTTAATTAACTGTGTATTAAAAGATTGATACTTAACAGCAGGTGTATGAGGATAAACCCCTACCAATAAACAAATAATAATGCCTAAAGATAACAAAAAGTTTAAATTAAATTTTGTTAATCGAATGACAGAACATCCAATATATGTTCCTAAAGCCGCAATGGCTATTAATAAAGCACCAAATGTTGCCACTCGTGTTCCAACCATCATCATACATAATGAATGAAGTAATATTAATAAAAAGCTAGGCCATTTTTTTTTCGCCTCATAAAACACTTTGAATAATAAAGGTAGTAGCATAAATAACAAAGCACCTAACACATTAGCCGCATGATATAACCCTTTAGACATCAATAATTTAGGATCTTGATACTTCTCATATCCTCCTGTAAACCATGATAAAAAGTTAGCTTGTGTTGTTCCACCATAGCTACCAAAAGAGATTGCAAATAAGTCAGTAATAAAAATAATACTACAGATGATTAATGAAGTGATAATCACAATTTTATTAAATGTGCTAGTCGTAAAACGAGCTAGATACACACAATACATTAAAACAAATGGTAAGACAAGCATTAAAATATACTTTAACTCTATTTTTAAATCCGTTCTAAATGTTTCTGGAAGGTTAATATCTAATTGCTTCATCCCTTTAAAATGTAGTAACGAATAGGTAGCTAAAATAACTCCAAGTATTAGCATAACCTTAAACGTTTTATTTTTATTTTTATCGACAAATAAAAACCCTATAATAGCTAGTAATGGAATTCCAAGAAAGCGAATAAATGTTGATGGTACAATTAGATGATATTGCTTTAAGAAATCATTTAATAAATAATCTAAATCAACAATTGGTTGAATGATTAAAAATATAAAGACTAAAAATCCATACAATTTTGGATTTTTTAAGACCCTAATAATTTTATCTTGCATAGTTCCCCTCCACTAAATCTTTAATTTGAGAAATAATCTTTTCGTTTTGATAATGGTATTGCTTTAATGCAGCTTTCATTTTCTTTAACTGGTCAGGATTACTTATCATTAGTTTCATTGCTTCATAAAAACTCTCTTCCTCATTATCTACAACTAAACCAAAATCAGCTTGATTTAATTGTTCTTCAATGCCCGCTACTTTTGTAGCTATGACAGGTGTTTCACAAATTAAAGACTCAAATACAACGGTTGGTAGTCCTTCATAACGAGACGGTAATAAAAAACAATCGGCTAACTTAAAATAGGCAAATGGATTCTCACGATACCCGATTAATTTACATGTATCTTGACAGCCTAGTTCTTTAATTTGATCTCTTAGTAATTGTGCCTCTTCACCATTACCAATTATCATAATATTGTGATTAAATCCCTCTTTGATTAAACGATGATGAATTTTTATGAGGCGATCATACCCCTTCTGAGAAACTAAACGTCCAACACTTAGAAATGTTAAATATTGAGGATTAAATAGATTTAAATCTTCTTCTTTCACCTTTTGCTCATACTTACTTCGAATAAGCTCACTTTGAATAATATTATGAATAACTAATACGTTTTGTTTAAGATTAAAGACTTCTTGATATGATTGAGCAGCCACTTGAGAAACAGCAACATTCACATCGATTAAATTTAAAGTTTTTTCCATCAATGGCATATGATTTGAAGAAAAATTTTGTTTCTTATAATCAAGGTGTACCCAATTTACTTTCTTTGAACTAGAACCATTTGCAACAAAAATGGTACAAAACCCTTCCTTAAATGCAATCTCCACATCATAATGTAATAGGTTCATCTTTTTACGTTCTCTTTTAATTTTATTCCCAATTAAGCCTGTTTTCATTAAACTAATTAAGTATAACTTATTTAATAAACGAGCTATATTTTTTTCTCTAATGATTTGACTCAAAGGCTGATCAATTACTCTGAAAAACTTTGTTCCTTCAATCACATTAATTTCATTTGGAATATCTTTTAACATTTCACCATGTTTATGTAAAACTAGTAAATCTATCTGATAATCTGTTTGATTAATTAATTGCTCTAATAAGTTGTTTAAAACACGTGAAACGCCTCCTAAAGTCATTTCATCTGTGACAAACAAAATTTTTTTTGACGACACAATCTCACTTCCAATCATTCTATCATGAAGCTATATTATTAAATTGCTTATTATTAACTTTAATAAAACCTATTTTATGCAATTAAAAACATAATTATTAAGAGTCTTCACCCAAAATGATGCTTGACTTAGTTGAACTAAGAAATTAAATTAAATGACGATTCATAAGTAATGACAAAATACTGAAATTCTCAATTTATTATTCAGTTATTTTTATCAACTTATTGTCAAGAAGCAATTCTGGTGTTGAGCCATTATTAAAAATAGGTTTTCCTCCTATTTGCTGAATCCTTTTAATGATTGTTTAATAGATAAGAGTATACGTACTAAACGATATCGCTTTACACTATATAACCATAGAATAAAACGATCTTTGAATGAGAAGCTTTTTACATACGGATTTTTTAGCCAGAACGGAAATCTTTCTTTCATAAAATCAACTGCTCGATCCATATAGGCCTCCCCATTTTTGACTGTTAAATGACGTGAGCATCCATAAAGCATTAAATTTTTAATGTATAAAAACTCTACTTCTGAACGATACTTGCCATTATAATAACTATCTATTAATTGAAGTGCCTTATAGATATCTAAACTTTTTTCAGAATAAGTATTCATAATCGAACCTTCTCGTTGAAAATAATTATAAAAAGCTTTATTAACTTTAACGACCCTTTGTGCCTTTGATAACACAATTGGAATACATCCTAAATCTTCATACCAGATTCCTAATGGAAACTTAATATCTTCAAATAATGTTTTCTTAAATAGTTTATTACAAGCACTATTGTCTATAGTTAATAAATAAGGTAATGTTTTGATATTTCCTTCTTTAAAATCACCACAAGAAACATAGGCTACATGACCATCCTCATAAACATTCTGAATATCACATACAACTAAATCAGCTGATTCTGAAATAGCTGTGCGATACATCGTCTCACACATCTGTGCTTCAATCCAATCATCACTATCAATAAATAAAAGGTAGTCTCCATTCACATAATTCAATCCATAATTTCTAGCATCAGCTAAACCACCATTTTTCTTTTGAACAGGAATAACTTTTCCAGGGTAATCTAATGCAAATTGGTCAACAATCTGTTGTGATTGATCAGGACTTCCATCATTGACACAAATAATCTCTATATCTTGTAGTGTTTGATTGACTAAAGAATGCAAACAACGCTCTAGATATTTTTCTACATTATAAATTGGTACAATAATACTAACTTTGGGCATCATAACTCACCTTCTTACGTTAAACTTTTCTTTAGTTGACGAATGTTATAATATAATTTCAATCGCGGAGGGTTCTCATAAATCCAATATCGATATTTATTAACTAAACTTGATTGACTAACTAATGATTGATAATATTTATTCTTTATCCAATTTGGAACATTCAACTTTAAGTAATTATAAAATTCTACAATAATTCGATAAGCCAATTTTTTATCTGAGATATAAATAACTTTATGGAGCTCATATTGAATTTGTTTAATTATTAGCATCTCTAATTCTGATTCATAAGTTTGTTTTAGATTCCAATTTTGATAACTTTCTATAATTTCTTTTAAAGCTAAGATAGTATGTAATACGCGCTCATCATTAGCACTTGAGACATTATTCATTCGATTAGCTAAATAATAATATAACGGCTGATGTACCACAGCTAACGTCTCACACTTTGCTAAAAGTTTCAATGTAAAAACAAGATCTTCGCTACGATATTCTAATGGAAATTTAATTTCATGCTCTTTTAATATGTCTGTCCTAATCAGTTTATTCCACGGGGCAGGTGTCATTTTAAATATTAAATCTTTATTTTCTTGAATAACAAGTAAATCTGTTGATTCAATCGGTACTTTCATTAATACCTGATCCTTACTATTCTCATAACATTCATAATAGTCACAAACTACAACATTTGCCCTAGTTTCAATTGCTTTTTCATATAATAACTTTAATAGATCTAAATGTACATAGTCATCTGGATCAATAAAAATTATATAGTCTCCACATGCTAACTCCAGTCCTAAATTTCTAGTAGCCCCTACACCTTCATTCATCTTATCGATGACACGAATTCTAGTGTCTTTGGCTTCATAGACCCTCATCTTTTCTAATGTTTTATCTTGTGAGCCATCATTTATTGCAATAATCTCAAAATCTTGGAACGTTTGGGCTAATAAACTTTTAAAACTTTTATCAATATAATTTTCGACATTATAAGCAGGAACAATAACACTTATTTTACACATTCTTTTACCTACCTTTAAATAACTTTGTTTCTGGTTATAAACCTTAATAAACTTATAACAACTTAGTTGTTAGCTTTCTTACGTTTAAATAAATTAATCGATCGCTGAATAAATGCCTTAAAGTCATCAAATAACATGTAATAAATCACTAAATAAGCAACTAATGCAATAATCCCTAAGCATGCAGCGCCAATAAACCAAATAACGAGGTGTTGCACGCCATTAGGAAAAACAAATCTCCATCCACATAATCCAATAAAAGTTAATACGAACATAATCATCGTACGAATCAATACGAACTTATAATAATTCCACGATGATAATGCAAATACTTTAGGATAAACTAGTTGAACTGACATAAAGAAATCTATAAGAAAATGGGTTAAAAATGTTCCTAATAAAATTCCAACAATCCCTAATGGTTTAACTAATAGCAATGAAATCCCTAAGTTTGTAATGGCTGCTAACAGAGCAATTTTTTTGGTTTCTTTAAATAGTCCATTTACATTTCGTACGACTAATAATGGTTCACGCGAAACTAAATAATATGTATTCATCGCAAATAAGAAAACCGCAAAGTATGATAACACATATAATTCATCTTTCATCCATAAACGTACAAAATCAGTAGCTGTAATAAATAAAATACTTGATACAATTGAACTCAAAAAGAATGCAAAATTAGCATATTGTAAAAATATTGAATATTTGTGATCTTCATCACTTGAGAACAAGTTACCGAAGCTATCTGCCGGAGCTTGAATAACTCCATATAAAACTTTAATTAAACTAGAACAAATCAGATTATAAGCATTATAAACATTCGTCATGAATGGTGAAATAAAATAAGTTAATAGTACTGGGTCAGTATTTGATAATACAACGCCAGAAATCTTATGTACAAATACATGCTTTGTATTTTCAAGAGCACTTAAGTCACGCCCCTCATTATTATCCTTTAGATAAGGATATAACTTTAAGGCTTTTTCGCGTGAATAGATATACGAAATAATCGTTAATATTCCATCTACAACTAAAACGACTTCAAGTGAAAGGTCCATCACAGCAATAACTATAACTAAAATTGAACGCAATAAAGTTATCAATTGAATTCCTAAATTAATTTTATAATATTGTTGATCCGCTTGAACAACAACATTTGGCCCCATTAAGAAATATGAAATAACAACTGGCGCTAGTAATAAGAAATAAATACTATAAATTGAAAAGTTAGAAATTGGTTCACCTTTTTGACTGACAAATAAAGGTTGAACGGCTCCTACAATAACACCTAAAACAAGTATAATAATTCCCATTTTTCTAAATAAGTAAATAGCACCATTATATAACTCTGTCACTTTTTTATAGTTTTTATGGGCTAATGGTTGATATAGTATTTGTTGGAATGCAATTCCAAATCCCCCTTCTACCAAGTTTAAAACCGCCATAATTTGTACCATCGTCGAATATAACCCATTAATGGAATCCCCATAAATTTGTGAAAAAAGACTAAATTTCACAAACCCAATAATAGGTAAAATTAAACTTGGTATCGTAGCTACTAACATATTTAGTAGTGAATGTTTCATACGCATAAAATCACCTCTAATTCTATAGTCTTTCCGATTCGACTATAACTTATCAAAATTAAACATTATGAAAAGGTGTGTCATAGAAAGACCATGACACACGCTTCTCTTCCAAAGACTTTTGACTGTCTTTATTTTATTATTTAACTCTAAAATAACATTTAAACTAATTAGTTCCTTCTTGAGGAGCTACATTTTCAGGCTGCTCAGGTGTGTCTGATGGCGGCGTATTTTCACCAGTTGAACCTCCAGTTCCTCCATTAGTTGAACCTGTATTGCCCGAATTAGTAATCGGTGGTGTCACAATCGGATTATTATTGATTGATGAGTTTGATTCGCCTTTCACAGGAGTTTCCATCTCATCATTATCATCTGTACTTGTACTATTTTCTGTTGCCCCACCAGGAAGTGACTCATTATAATATGTTTTCACCCACTGTGCTCCTTGATACTCTTCAAATCCATTAAAGGTAAAGTTAAAGTTGAATTTTGGTGATTCTTTTTCTAAATTAATTAACATCTGTTTACGAGCATCTTCAATTGCTCCTTTATAAGGAAATGCATAGCTTAATTTAAAACTATAATAAGGATTATCCATATAACCATATTGTGCACTTACAACCATACTTTTAATATGAATAAAATCTAATGGATTTTGTCCATTAAAGGTTGGTACAAGTCCAAGTAAATACTGTAAACCAGATGTCATTTGATTAATTGAAATATTTGTTTCAATATTATTTCCTAAAACGTCTAATAAATCTAAAAAATCACCTACTGTATTCATTTCTGTTAACATTTGGTTAACAATTCCTTCAATAACTAATTGTTGATGTTCTGCACGTCCTAAATCACCTTTTGCTAATGTCTTACGATGACGCGAAAGTGCTAGCGCCTGTTCCCCATTTAAATGTTGATATCCTTCTTCAACAGTAATTAAATGTTCCCCAAATTGACGATTACTATCTTGTTCCTCGATAGTAACAGGTACATCTACATAAATACCGCCAATTGTATCAACTAATTCTACAACACCTTTAAAGTTAATTTTAACATAATAAGGAATATTTAAATCAAACATCTTTTCCACTGATTCAATAACACATGTTGTTCCACCATTGTTTGAATGCGTGATTTTATCTTTTGTATTATTAAAACATGGAATTTCAACATAAGAATCACGTGGAATAGATGTCATTGTTACTGATAAATTTTTTGGATTCACTGTTGCCACAATTAATGAATCCGCTAATGATGCAGCTTCTAATCCTTGCTCTGTTGAGTCAACTCCAATTAATAACATTGAGAATGGCTCATCAATTAATGAAGTATTAGTGATTGCTGGATTAGATTCCTCTTGTTTGATAACTGTTTCGATATTAGCTAAAATTTTAGTTTCATTTTTAATATCTTCAAATCCTAATTGCTCTGAAAATAAAGACGCATAGTTATCTCCGACAATAATTGCATCAATTTTTCCATCGTATAGATCGTGAATCATTGAGACTGGTGAATCATACTTTTCAACTTCTGCTTCATCCTTAAGCTCATTTTCTTCTAAAAACTGATTAATATTATCAACAACTTCTTGCTTTGTTAAATTCAATGTTCCAATCGTATAGCCCTCTAAATCACTTACTTCATTAAAAGGACTATCTGTCATAGTGACTAAGCTATAGTTAATAACTGACTCTTGCATTGTCATATTATTTAAAGAGTTATAAACACGCGTATTGACATATCCAAAATAGGTTCCAAAACAAAGACCAATAAAGGAAATTGCAGTTAAAATAATAGTTCCGACTTTATTCTGTGCTTTAATAAAAAATAATCCAAACATTATGATTGTTAAATATAAAAAGACAAAAATCAATGAAATATTTAAACGCAAAGATGCATTAAATCCTGAATATTGATTTAAGTAAATAATATTCCAAACAATTGGAATAATCGGTAAAATTAAAATTAATCTATAAATCCATTTCAAACCCTTGTTATTAAACACGTTCTTTCCCTCCTTACTCGGCTAAAATAGCATTTAGAACTAAGTAATCATTTGATTCAGTTAAGATAAATGTTGCTTCGTTTTGGAATTGCTCGGCATCATTAAAAGAAGTGTCTTCATACTCCCAACTTGCTTTAACTGAAATACATTCAATCACTTCATCCTCTACTTCTATCGTATCATCTAAATTAACATCTAAAATAGTTACATTGTTAACTGTCAATAAAGAGGTTGAATCATAATCCTTAAGATAGTAATCTAAATTTTCATAAAAACTATCAATAGCTTGTTTTCTAAAATTAACTTTCATCTCTTCATCAATAAACTGTAATCCGCCCACATCATTACGTCCTGTTTTATTAGACCATGTATAGAAATCAGCAATAAAGTTTTTAACAACTAACTCTACGTAAGCTTCTTTGGTTAAATCTGTATGACTTGATTGATAGTCATCTTTAGCCTGAGTTAGTTCTTCAAAAATCTCTTTTTGATAAGCTGTAGCCATATCCGATAATTGATAATCCTCTTGTATTTCTTCCACGACTGGTGGATTTGGTCTTACTGAATTATCATTGTTTTTTCCACTATCAGCAATCCCCTTAACTTGATAAAGTAAAACTCCCACTAGTAATAATGTTGTAATCAAAAATATACTTCCAAAAACTATTAGTGGCTGCCTCATGACCTTTTTCACATTCACGTCTGTACCATCCCTTTCGACTCCGTTTACAATTACATCAATTGTTATCCTAATCTCTTCTATATATCGTATTTCTCTGCTATATTCTGTTGTTTAATATCCCTTTTAAACAGCACCAGCTTATCTTTGAAGAGAAAACATATAAAATCATTTTACATGATTTAAACAGGATTGAAAACAGTTGACCATTTTTTTACACAAAAAAATGCATTTTTATACACTTTTTTTGCCCCTAATAAAAGAAAGACCTAGTCAGTAAAAAACTAGGTCTTTAAGTTAATTATTTTCTTAATTGAATGTGTAATTCTTCTAATTGCGCATCAGTTACTGTTCCAGGTGCTTCTGTCATTGGACATGATGCTGAAGCATTTTTAGGGAAGGCAATAACATCACGTAAGCTTTGTGATCCAGTTAAGATCATAGCAATACGGTCTAATCCTAATGCTAGTCCACCATGTGGAGGTGTTCCGTATTTAAATGCATTGATTAAGAATCCAAATTGTTCTTCTGCTTCTTCTTTTGTAAATCCTAATGTTTCAAACATACGTGATTGGATATCAGGACGATAAATACGTAATGACCCTCCACCTAATTCGTATCCATTTAAGACGATATCATATGCTTGTGCTTTAGCATTATGTGAATCTGTGTCAAATGTGTCTAATGTCTCTAAGCTTGGCATTGTGAATGGATGGTGAGCTGCGAAGAATCGTCCAGCTTCTTCATCGTATTCAAATAATGGCCAATCAATAACCCATAAGAAGTTGAATTTTGACTCATCAATTAATCCTAATTCTTTTCCTAAGTGTAGACGTAAAGCTCCTAAGCTATCAGCAACGACTGATTTCTTATCAGCAACGAATAATAATAAATCTCCAACTTCAGCATTTGTAGCAGCTTTAATATTGGCAACTTCTTCTTCATTAAAGAACTTAGCGATTGGTCCATTGAATCCTTCTTCAACAACTTTAACCCATGCTAAACCTTTAGCCTTATATTTTTTAACATAATCTGTTAACTTGTCAATATCTTTACGAGAGAAGCGATCAGCTGCTCCTTTAACACATAAGGCTTTAACTTCATTTCCTGCTTCAACTGCCTGTGCAAAAACAGAGAAACCACAGTTAGCGACTACACCATTTAACGCGATTAATTCCATCTCAAAGCGTGTATCTGGTTTATCTGATCCATAACGAGCCATTGCTTCTTCATAACTTAAACGCGGGAATGGACGAGCAACATCTAACCCTTTGACATCTTTCATCATTTTAACTAACATTTCTTCGATCATATTCATGATTTCTTCTTGAGTTAAAAATGATGTTTCAATGTCAATTTGAGTAAACTCAGGCTGACGGTCAGCACGTAAGTCTTCATCACGGAAGCAACGTGCAATTTGATAATAACGCTCAAATCCTGAAACCATTAATAATTGTTTGAAAATTTGTGGTGATTGAGGTAAGGCATAAAAATGTCCTTCATGCACACGGCTTGGAACTAAGTAATCACGAGCTCCTTCTGGTGTCGATTTATTTAAATAAGGCGTTTCAACCTCGATAAAGTCTTGTCCATCTAAATAACTACGGATTGATTTTAAAATGTTATGACGTAAGATAAAGTTCTTTTGCATCACTGGACGACGTAAATCTAAATAACGATATTTTAAACGTGTATCTTCTAACGCATCTGTTTCATCTGCAATGATTAATGGTGTCATTTCAGCTTCAGAGATAATCGTTAATTCATCTAATACAATCTCAATATCTCCAGTTGGCATATTAGGATTTTTACTTTGACGCTCTGCTACTGTTCCTTTAACAGCAATAACATATTCATTTCTTACTTTATTAGCTGCTTCTAATACTTCAGCACTAACTGTTTCAGGATTAGCAACTAACTGAGTAATCCCATAACGGTCACGTAAATCGATAAAAACTAATCCGCCTAAATTACGAGTTTTAGCAACCCAACCTTTTAATTCAACAACTTGACCAACATGTTCAAGTCTTAATTCTCCATTATTATGTGTACGATTCATCTGACTCACCTCTTCTTAATGTTGGCAACCGCAACCGTGCCCATTTCCACCACAGCATTCATGATCTTCATCATGTCCATGTCCACCGCAGCAACCATGCTCTTCATCGTGTCCATGACCTCCACAACACCCTCCACCATGTTGGTGATTACGTTGTTGATCTTGAATGATGTAATCAATAATAAATCCAACTGGAATACTTTCTTGAGTTCCTGTTTGGTTATTTTTAATATTAATCATTCCATGTTGTAACTCTTCATCGCCTAAGATAGCTGTATAACGTGCGTTATAACGATCGGCTTGTTTGAATTGACCTTTTAAGTTTTTCCCTAAGTAATCTGTTTCACAAGCTAGTCCACGTGAACGTAAATCAAATAATAAGCGTGATCCGAAGACTTTTGCATCCTCACCTAATGTAATTAAGAAGAAATCAACTGAATCTTCTCCTGCTACTTGAATGCCTTCAGCTTCAAGCGCTAATAATAAACGTTCAAGTCCCATACCAAATCCAATTGCAGGTACTGTTGGTCCACCTAATTCAGAAACTAATTTATTATAGCGTCCTCCACCACATAATGTATTTTGTGCTCCAAATCCTTCGATTTCAGCTTGGATTTCAAAAATAGTATGTGTGTAGTAATCAAATCCACGAACTAGTGTTGCATCATATTCATATTCGATTCCCATTGCTTTTAAGTATTTTTGAACACTCATAAAGTATGCTTTATCTTCATCTGTTAAATGATCAATCATTTGAGGAGCATTTTGCATAATTTCTTTATTACGGTCTACTTTACAGTCTAGTACTCGTAATGGATTTTTTTCTAAACGCACTTGGCAATCTGAACATAATTCTTCTTTATGTCCTTCAAAATGTGAAAGTAAAGCAGCACGATAGTTTTCGCGACTTTGAGTATCTCCTAATGAGTTTAATTTAACTTTAATGTTACGTAATCCCAATACTTGATATAAAGTAACTGCTAAAGAAATAACTTCTGCATCGATAGCAGGATCCGCACTTCCAAACACTTCTGTTCCAAATTGAACGTGCTGACGATAACGTCCTTTTTGTTGACGCTCATAGCGGAACATAGGCCCAATATAAAACATCTTTTGAACCATTTGATCCGCATATAATTTATTTTCAATGTAGCTACGCACAACTCCAGCTGTTCCTTCTGGACGTAATGTCATTGAACGATCACCACGATCTTTAAAATCATATGTTTCTTTTGAAACAACGTCTGATGTTTCACCCGCTGAACGGTGATATAATTGTGTACTTTCAAACATTGGCGTACGAATTTCTTTATAGTTGAAAATTGAACAGATTTCACGAATTAAACTTTCAACATTTTGCCAACGAGCACTTTCTTTAGGTAGAACATCATATGTTCCTTTTGGTTTACTAAAATTCATGTTAAATCTCCTTTCGTTGTCATCACTTGTTGAGGCTTTTTGACGATTCATTTGAACCGAGTGTGTAAAGTCATTTTCGAGTATAAAAAAAGTCCTTAGAATCATTCTAAGGACGTAATATACGCGGTACCACCTTACTTGCAATAGTCAAAATTTACTATTGCCACTTTAAAACGTTAACGCCGTCAACGAATATTCCTACTGTTAGTTCAGAATATTTTCTCACGAGTGTCTATCTATAAGTTATCCGTCGAAGCTTCCAGCCTAGGCTTCGTTCTCTGGTCCGGCTTTTATTTATAGAATTTCTCAGTCATCGAATGTATGTGTATTATTAACTGTTTTCTCTATTATAATACATTTTTTTTTAAGATTCAACGATTAAAGTAACAGGACCATTATTTGTAAATGATACATCCATCATTGCTCCAAAAACTCCTGTTTCAACTTTTAAACCGTAATTATCTCTTAAAATCTCATTAAATTGATCATATAACGGCTCAGCCACTTCAGGACGTGCCGCTTCAATAAAACTTGGGCGGTTTCCTTTTTTTGTTTCACCGTATAAAGTGAATTGAGAAATTGATAAGATGGCTCCACCGACATCTTTGACGGATAAATTCATCTTCCCTGCTTCATCTTCGAAAATACGTAGATTGGCAACTTTTTTTGCACAGTATTCTAAATCTTTAAGACCATCTTCGTGTGTTAACCCAACTAATAACATGAGTCCATGCTCAATTTGACCTGTGACATTTCCATCTACTGTTACTTTTGCTTGAGTTGTTCGTTGAACAATGACTCTCACCATCTCACCTCACTACTGAATAATACGCTCGACACTGAAAACATCTTTAATTCGCTTAATCGCATTAACAATTCCCACTAGTTGTTCAACATTACGTACCGATAACGATAAGTTAATGACTGTTGTATCATTTGATGTTAATGCATTAAGTTCTGTAATATTAGTATTTAATACAGTTAATTTTTGGATAATATCTCCTAACACATTTTTACGATCAAGCGCTGTTATCTTAATCTTTGCATTAAATGAATTTGAATGTTCGTCATCCCACTCAACTGAGACAATACGACCATCCGTTTTAGCATTGTGACAATCAGCATGATGAATCGTAATCCCACTTCCTTTCGTAATATAACCAACGATAGGATCTCCTGGAACCGGGTGACAACATTTTCCGATTCTTAAATCGACATTATCTAAACCATCAACAATAATTCCAAAACGATTTTTAGCTTTCTTACGATGCTCTTCTTTAAATTTCGCTGCATCATTAATTTGTTGAATTAATTCGGTATCATTTACTTCTTTTTCATCAACAAAATAACGTTCAACAATTGTTTTTGAAATGAGACGTCCACGCCCAATTTGATAATATAACTCATCAATCTTTTCAATACTTTGTTTTTTATAAATGTTCAATAATTTTTTAATATCAATATCATTTAATGATAAATCTTTTGAGGCTAGTTCTTTTAAGAACATTTCCTCTCCTTTATGCGTATATTCTTCTCGCTTAATACGGTTAAAGTACTGACGAATTTTATGACGAGCTTGTGACGTTTTAACAATGTTTAGCCAATCTTCACTTGGACCGAACGAATTACGTGACGATTTAATCTCTATAATGTCACCTGTTTTTAATTGATAATTTAATGTGACAATTTTTCCATTGACGATTGCACCTGTTGTTTTATGGCCTAATTCAGTATGAATTCGATAAGCAAAATCAAGTGGTGTTGATCCTGGAGGGAAATCAAATACATCACCATTTGGTGTAAAGACATAAACATTAGCATTAAAGATATCATCTTTCACCAGTTTCATTAACTTCTCAGCATCATTAACTTCTTCTTGATAAGCAATGAGCGTTTCATACCATTTTAACTTATCTTGAATTTCTTTTTGTTCTTGTTTTGGTGTAATTTGACGATTTTCTTTATACGCCCAATGCGCTGCAACTCCTTGCTCTGCAATCTCATCCATTTCTTTCGTACGGATTTGTACTTCGAAAATATTTCCATTCGGACCAATAATCGTTGTATGTAACGATTGATACATATTCGGTTTTGGCATTGCAATATAATCTTTAAAACGATTTGGAATCGGTTTGAAATTAGCATGAATGACTCCAAGAGCAGAGTAGCACTCTGGAACAGAGTTGACAATTAAACGAATGGCTAATAAATCATAGATTTCTTCGAAATCTTTTTTACGAGTCACCATTTTTTTATAAACACTATAGATATTTTTAATACGACCTTTAATTTCAAATGGAATATGATATTCCTCTAAAGCAGCCGTAATCTCGGCTTCCATTTCTTGAATTTGTTGCTCACGCTCATGTTTCTTTTGTTTAATTAATTGAGCAATACGATAAAAATCTTCTGGTTTTAAAAAGCGAAGTGACGTATCTTCAAGCTCAGCTTTCACACGATACATCCCTAAACGATGGGCAATCGGAACATAAATCTCCATTGTTTCATGAGCAATCGAACATTGCTTTTCAGGGGGTAAAAACTTTAATGTTCGAATATTGTGTAGGCGATCGGCTAATTTAACTAAAATGACACGAATATCTTTACTCATCGCTAATAACATTTTACGATGATTTTCAGCTTGTTGTTTTTCTTTTGACTTATATTTAAGTTTTGTTAATTTAGTCACACCATCAACAATCTCAGCGATTTCATTATCAAATAATTCTGCGATTTCTTCTTTCGTGATTTCTGTATCTTCAATAATATCATGTAATAGCCCTGACGCAATTGTACGTGGACCTGTTTGCCATTTAGCTAAAATATAAGCAACCTCAATTGGATGAATAATATAAGGTTCCCCTGATTTACGTAGCTGATCTTTATGTTTTTGAAAAGCAAGTTCAAAAGCACGCTCGATAATCGCAATACTCTCTGGATTTTTAATATACGTTTTAGCTTGCTCTAAAACATGATCAATTGATATTTCATACCCGTTTAATTGGTACATAAGCATTACTCCTATTGTTTAATCTACTTATTTTATTATAAAGCTAAAACTGCAATTTGTTTCAAGAAAAGGTAATTATTTTTAAATCTTTCTTGAGATGAAAAAAAAGGATGATATTTCATCAACCATTTACACCTGTATCATCATTTTGACACGCTATATGATAACTGTTTTTAAAATTTTAACATAAAAAAAAGTAGAAATGCAACAATAAATGCTTCATCTCTACTCATTCTTTGATATTTCGGCTTATTAATATTTCATTAATGATAAAACTTCATAGTTTTCTAATGTTTTACGACCATTTAACTCTTCTAACTCAATTAAAAAGGCACATCCAACAACAACTCCACCAAGTTGTTCAATTAACTTAACCGTCGCTTCAACTGTTCCGCCTGTTGCTAATAAATCATCAACAATTAAAACACGTTGTCCTGGTTTAATCGCATCTTTGTGCATGCATAATGTATTTGAACCATACTCTAAATCATAGTTGAATGAAACTGTTTCACGTGGTAATTTTCCTGGCTTACGTACCGGTGCAAATCCGATTTTCAATTCATGTGCTACTGGACATCCAAAAATAAATCCACGTGCTTCTGGTCCAACAATAACTTCTGCTTGTTGTTGTTTTGCAAATTCAACCATTTGTGTTGTCGCATAGTTATAAGCTGCTCCATCTGCCATTAATGGTGTAATATCTTTAAATTGAATGCCCTCTTTTGGAAAATTTGGTACATTCGCAACATAATCTTTAAGATTCATGTGTCATTTCCTCCCTAGCTGTTTTAAAGGTTGTTTTTAATTCTGACCACGTTGTCAGTTCAAAAAATTCAAGCATTTCAAGTTTTGACTTTTGAGACTGATACGTTGGTGCTTCAGATAAATCTCGCTTGGTTGCGCTATCTGCTGGAAAAACAGAACCATTTCTTATTATAACAAGTTCTACTTCAAAAAACACCTGTAAAATAAACAATAATTCATTTTTACTAATCCCTAAACGCATAAAATAATTGATCATTTGATTATTCAACGTAATTGGACTATGCTGTTTAACGACTTTATAAACAGTGACAAATTTCTCACGTGGAGCAAACGTTACGTTTGAATCAAGCGGAGCCATCACAATATTTCCTGGTTTTTTTGACGTAATTAATTTCAGTAACTCTTCTTTCGATGATGGAAATTGATCAATGACTAATGTATCAATTTCATCAGCTTCTAAAGCAGTCGTATATGGCGTTGCAAGTTGAAGTTGATCTTTTCGTTGTTCATAAACCTGCTTATTACGAAGATCAATCAATTGAAACTCTTGGCACATCATATCAGAAAAATGAAATTGAACACTACGATTTCCATTCCACTCATTAATTTTAACCTCTCCCACAAAGCTGAATAATGTATCTGGTGTTAAATACATCGCAAGTAAGGCTTGATTAAATGCAATGACATCAACTGACTCTTTATCTTTATATAACGTAAATTTTAAATGTTGCAATTTATTTCCGATTGCCTTTACATTTTTAACAAAAACATCTTTGATTTCAATCAGCGGAGGACGATTGCCTTCCCCAAATGGAGCAAGCATTGACAATTGATCCACAAATGTAACATTTAAATCAGCGAGTGATAAACTTAAATCAACTTGTAAACTCGGTGAAACTTCAACATCCTTTAGAACTTCATTCATCTTATCTTCTAAGGCTTGTAAATTTTCAGGAGCAAAAGTGATCCCCGCTGCCAAAGCATGACCTCCAAAACGTTCGATCAACTCATGACATTCACTTAACAGCTCAAATAAATGATATCCTTCAACAGCTCGTGCTGATCCTTTAATTAACCCTTCATGATCATCAGTAACAACGAACACGGCTTTTTGCCACTGTTTTGATAATCGCCCAGCCACAATCCCTAAAATTCCTTCATGCCAATTTGGAGAATACAAAATAACAGCCTTCTTAGCATCTAATGTTTGCTTGTCAATCAACTTACTCGCTTCTTCTAAAACTTTCTGTGTCGTTTTTTGACGTTCACTATTAAAGCTTTCAATCTGTTTAGCAATTAACTCTGCTTCTTCTTTTGTTTCTGCTATTAAACATTCAACGGCTAAAGCAGCCTCATCCATTCGACCAGGAGCATTTAAACGAGGACAAATTTCAAAGCCAACATTGACTTCGGTTGCTTCAGACTTATCTGTTCCAGCTAACTCCATAATGGCATTTAATCCTTCAACTTCTGTCTCACGTAAAGCAGCTAGTCCACGTTTTACAATCGAACGATTTTCATCAATTAGTGGAACAACATCTCCAATTGTTCCAAGCATGGCAATCGCATAAAAATCTTCAGGAATGACTTCTTGTAATAATGCTTCCGCTATTTTCAAAGCAACACCTGCTCCTGATAGTTGATGGAAAGGATAATTTTCATCAAGCTCCGGATGTAAAATTGCATATGCATTAGGTAATGTTTCTTTGATCTGGTGATGATCAGTAATAATCAAATCGACGCCATGTTCAAGTAAAATTTCTGCTTCATCAATTCCTGAAATTCCATTATCAACGGTAATAACAAGTTGATAGCCATCTGCAATTGCCTGCATAAATGCATCTTCATTTGGTCCATAACCTTCATAAAAACGATTTGGAATATAATAATTTACTAATGCCCCTAATTCTCTCAAACATCGAACTAAAATAGACGTCCCCGTCACGCCATCTGCATCATAATCACCATAAATTAAAATCGGCTGTCCTTCATCAATAGCTTCATTAATGCGTGTAATAATTTTATCCATTTGTGAAAATAAAAATGGATCATGATGAATTGTTTCTTCCGTTGAAAATGTATGTAAACTCGCTTCCGTAGCTAGTCCACGTGATAAGACAAGTTGTTCAATCGCAGGGTGTAGCACTGAGCTTATTGACTCATAGTCTTCTCTAAATATGTCAGATTTTTTCCAATTCATTGTTGATTTAAACAAAAGTATCTCCTCACCTTCATATTTTAAATTTCATACTCATAGACTTAAGCAAAATCATAACTAAAGTATGGGTGGAAAAATTATGAAAAAACAAAGCGTAGCACAAGGAACACTGATTCTCGTTTTAGCCGGTTTAATCACAAAAATCTTAGGGATGGTTAACCGGGTTATTGTTACACGATTACTTGGCGAAGATGGAATTGGAATTTATATGTTGATGGCTCCAACCCTCATGCTTTTAACAACTTTCGCAAGCATAGGACTCCCGATTGCAATTCCAACATTAATTTCTAGAGCCAACGAACGTCAGAAAAAAGTCTTATCGGTCTCACTAATCATCGCAATGATTTCAAGCTTAATCGTGAGTATTATTCTTTTCTTCATTGCTAAGCCGTTAGCTAATTATTTATTAAAAGATCCGCGGACTTATTTACCATTAATTTCGATTGGTCCCCTTTTATTTCTCGTTTCCTTATCGACCATCTTAAAAGCGTATTTTCAAGGTGAACAAAACATGTTCCCTTCCGCTATTTCAACACTAGTCGAACAAGTCGTTCGTATCGTCATTTGTATTTTCTTTATCAATTGGCTCTTACCTTACGGCATTGTTTATGGTGTTGTAGGAACGATTTGGGCATCAATTGCAGGTGAATTTGCATCTATTTTGATTCTCTTATTTTTATTCTTTAAACATCTACATCAAAATCATTACGGTGCAAATTTAAAACCTGTTCGGTTAAGTCCTCAAAATTTTAAAGACGTCTTAGCCATTTCTCTTCCTGCTACTGGAAGTCGCCTTATTGGTTCATTTTCACACTTTCTTGAACCAATCATTGTCGTTCAATGTTTATTTAAAATTGGCTATCAAAGTGAGCTCAGTACCAAGCTATATGGAGCCGTCTCAGGATTTGCTCTTCCGATGGTATTAATGCCCTCTTTTATTACAAATGCTGTCACACAAGCCATTGTCCCACCGATTAGCCAAGCTTATGCAAACAAACGGTATGATCGAATTCATTATCATTTAAATAGTGCGTTCCAACTTTCATTTTTACCAAGTGGAATTTATACGGTGTTACTTATGGTATTTCCTGTAGAGCTTATGAATTTATTATTCGCCTCTTCAACTGGAGCAAACTATTTAATGATCATGTCACCAGTCTTTCTTTTACTTTACTTCCAAGCACCACTAACATCAACATTACAAGCTATTGATGAAGCAACACAGGCGATGAGCACTACCTTTATTTCATCTGTCATAAAAATTATTATGATGATTGTACTTTTACAAATTCCAAGTTTAAATATCTACGGACTTGTCATTGCTGTATTATTTAATGTTGTGTTTGTAACTGTTTGGCACTATCTCCTTGTTAGAAAGCATATCGGTTATCGATTAAATCTAAGCGCTGTAATCAACGCGATTTTAATTATAGGAATTACCTTCTTACTTGGATCTTATTTAAAATCAACGGTTACTTTTAGTACAAATGCTTTCTTAAATATGATCATCATCTGTTTTATCATGGGAATCGCCTATCTGTTCTTAATTATTATTTGTGGATTATTTCCAAAAGATAAGATAGCAGATAGCCTTCGTTCCAAATAACAACCATATTATAACATAAAATGATATTTTACACCGGATAATTCAATGAACAATCCTCATTAAAAACGTCACTAAACTAGTGACGTTTTTTTTCTTTCATATTGAGAGACTGCCTAGTTAAACAGCGAAGCTGCTGGCCATCGTAAGCAGCATAATAAACTTCTTTAATACTAAATATCCCTTGCTTTTCTAGTTCTTCCTCTACCCATTCCTTTGATTTTTGTATTTTAATTAGATTTTCTTTTTCTATACCACCTGAAGTAATAATGGGGAGTGGGCAAAAAGAAATATCCTTTCTCTTAAATGAAGAGAGTTGACCATTTGATTCTAAAATAGCATACTCTACTTCAAAGATTGATGAAATATTATTTGCTCTTAATTGTAGCATTAAATCATCAAACGTATATCTTTGTTTTCGCATCTCATCTAAATCAATTCTCCCTTGATGAATTAAAATAGATGGTTTCCCATCTACTAATTCTCGAATTTTTTTAAATCTAAGGGTAATAAAGGCAGACGTAAACTGTAAAAACCCAAGTAGTCCAATGGCTAAGATAACTTCATGGATAGGACGAGATAAATTATCAATTGCCATAGCCGCAATTTCTGCCATTAAAACAGAAACGACTAAATCTAATAACGTTAATTGACCAATTTCCCTTTTTCCCATTAATTTAAAGACGATTAATAGGATAATATAAAAAAGTGTAGTTCTATATATCACAACATAACAATTTGAATCCATAGAATCTCCTTCTCCAACCATCTATTTTATTGTTTTATTATTTTAAACCGCATAAATACTTCTTTCCTCTCATACAGTTAGTAATGAATACAAACAAACTGTAATAGGAGTTGAGAGTATGTCAGAAAGACTAGGAAAAGCATTACTACACGGTATTGCATTCATTGTTATTAGTATCCTCATCCTTGGACTTCTTATAACAACTTTAGCTTATTTTGAATGGATTTCAGTAGGCGTGCTTGAAAAATTAATCTATGGATCATTTATTGCTACTTTCTTTATCGGCACAGCTATCATATCAAAAGGCTTCGCCCAAAAAGGATGGTTAATTGGAATGGGGGTAGCAACTGTTATGGTATTACTAAGCATGCTATTCTATACGATTGGAATTGATGCTCCATTAACATTTAAATTCGTTATCCGTAGCATTATCACTGTTGTTGTGTGTGTTGCAGGTGGTATGATTGGAGTTAATCTACCAAGTAGAAAACACTAATCATCACATACTTATTTAATAATTAAATCAATGACTAATCATAATTAATAAAAGAAAAGAGCACCTGAGGTGCTCTTTTAAATATCTTATTTTTCTAATTTACGAGAAATCGCATTACGTTCAAAAATCCACTTTTGACCTTCATCGTTAATTAATGTTACTGTCTCATCCTCTAACAAATGAATACGCCCATGAATTCCACCAATTGTTACGACGCGATCCCCTTTTTCTAAACTACTTTGCATTGTGGCTACTGCTTTACGACGTTTGTTTTCCGGGCGAATTAATAAGAAGTAAAAAATTAATCCAAGTAAAGCAAGTTGTACGATCATTGAAATAACTCCTAAATCCATTATTAATCTCTCCTTTTCCTATTTTTTGTTCAAAGAACTCTTTTATGCTTATTAACTATTATGAATAGTTTAGCAACACTCATTAGAATCCACGTGATCCTGGTTCATTAAGTCCGTATTGTTCGAAGAACTCCTCGCGGAAATCAAGTAAACGATCATTACGAATCGCGTCACGAACTTGTTCCATTAAATGAATTAAGAAATGTAAATTGTGATATGACACTAATCGTTGACCAAATGATTCATTTGCTTTAATTAAGTGACGAATGTAAGAACGCGTATAGTTTTTACATGTATAGCAATCACAATTTGGATCAAGTGGTGTAAAATCACGCTCATACACTTTATTCTTAATAACAACACGACCAACTGATGTCATCGCTGTTCCATGACGTGCGATACGTGTTGGTAACACACAGTCAAACATATCGATTCCACGAATTGCTCCATCAATTAAATCATCTGGTGATCCAACGCCCATTAAATAACGTGGTTTATCTTTTGGTAAGTATGGTACAGTATACTCAATCATTTTACGGGCTACGTCTTTAGGTTCACCAACTGATACCCCACCAACTGAGTATCCAGGGAAGTCCATTTCAACTAGCTTTTCTGCACAGTACTTACGTAACTCTGGGAATTCTCCACCTTGAACGATACCGAATAATGCTTGAGTATCCGGATTTTTATGCGCTTTTTTCCCGCGTTCTGCCCAACGAATTGTACGATCAACAGAGTTTTTCATATATTCAAATGTCGCTGGGTATGGCGGACACTCATCAAATGACATGATGATATCAGCACCTAATGAATTTTGTACACCAATTGAAATTTCAGGAGACATAAATAACGGTGCTCCATTTCGGTGATCACGGAACGTAACCCCTTCTTCTGTAATTTCACGTAATTTACTTAAACTGAAAACTTGGAATCCTCCAGAGTCTGTTAAAATCGCTCCACCCCAGTTTTCAAACTTATGTAATCCACCAGCTTCTTCAACGATCTTTTCACCTGGTTGTAACCATAAGTGATAAGTATTGGCTAAAATAATTTTTGCACCCATTTGATCTAATTCTTCTGGTGATAAAGTTTTAACTGTTGCCAGTGTTCCAACAGGCATGAAAACTGGTGTTTCAAAAGTCCCATGTGGCGTATGTAACTTTCCATAACGCGCACCTGACTGTTTACATTCATGTATTAATTCATATTTAATAGCCAACTTTGGCACCTCACTTTTACTATCTTAGTTGCTACTCTTCTATAATTAACATCGCATCTCCAAAACTAAAGAAACGATATCTTTCTTCTACAGCTTTGCGATAAGCATTCATCACGTGCTCTTGTCCCGCTAATGCTGAGATTAACATAATTAACGTTGACTTAGGTAAATGGAAGTTTGTAATCATTCCATCAATCCCTTTAAACTCATACGGTGGATAGATGAAGATATCTGTCCATCCTTCACACGCCACAAACTTTCCATGATTACGAGCAATCGTTTCAAGCGTACGTGTCGATGTCGTTCCAACCGTAATGATACGTCCATCTAATTCATGTGTGGCATTTAAGATATCAGCTGTCTCTTGAGACATTTGATAAAACTCAGCATGCATATCATGTTCTTCAACACTCTCTACAGAAACAGGTCTAAACGTTCCAAGACCAACATGTAGTGTAACGTAGGCGATATTAACGCCTTTTGCTTGAATCTGTTCTAGCAATTCTTTCGTAAAATGTAATCCTGCAGTTGGCGCTGCTGCTGATCCAATTTCTTTTGCAAAAACAGTTTGATAGCGATCACGGTCATCTAGTTTCTCAGTAATGTATGGCGGTAATGGCATTTCTCCTAAAGAATCTAATACTTCATAAAAGATTCCTTCGTAAATAAATTTAAAGATACGTTTTCCCATATCTCCTGTTCCAATACACTCAGCTTTTAGACGACCATCACCAAATTCAACAATTGTTCCTATTTTGACACGTTTAGCTGGTTTAACAAGTGTTTCCCAACAATCTTGTTCTTCTTGTTTAAGAAGTAATACTTCAATACTTGCTCCTGTATCTGGTTTTTGACCAATTAAGCGCGCTGGCATAACTTTTGTATTATTTAAGACTAATGTATCATTTGGACGTAAATGATGAATGATATCATGAAACACTTCATGAGTCACTTCGCCTGTCTTTTTATTTAAAACCATTAAACGCGATGTATCGCGATCTTTTAATGGAGTTTGTGCGATTAATTCTTCAGGCAATTCAAAATCGAATTGATCTACTCGCATAACACACCAACTTTCTATGTTGCAAAATTTATAGTTCTCTATAAATTATCTACCAAATATCGTTATTTTTCAATCTTTATTTTAACGGATATGGCACGTTTAAGTGTTCACAAGCTTGTGGCGTAATGACACGTCCACGCGGTGTTCGCTTAATAAAGCCTAATTGAAGTAAGTACGGTTCATAAACATCTTCTAACGTTTGTGGTTCTTCTCCAATTGATGCAGCAATTGCTTCAATTCCACAAGGACCACCACCAAAACGTTCGATAATTCCCATTAAATATTTATGGTCAACATAATCTAATCCTAATGAATCGATATCCAAGCGATCTAGCGCTAATTTTGCAATATCATGAGTAATTACTCCGTCTCCCATCACTTGTGCATAATCACGAACACGACGGAATAATCGATTCGCAATACGTGGCGTTCCACGTGAACGACGCGCAAGTTCGAGTGAGGCTTGATCATCAATCGGTGTCTCATAAACAATTCCTGTTCTTTTTACAATAGATTGCAGTTGTTCTTCATTATAATACTCTAGACGATTAATGACACCAAAACGATCACGTAAAGGAGCTGATAAATCTCCAGCACGTGTTGTTGCACCAACAAGTGTAAAAGGTGCTAAATCCACACGAATCGAACGTGCCGATTCATCCTTTCCAACGACAATGTCTAATACATAGTCTTCCATAGCTGGATATAAAACTTCTTCAATGCTTTTTGGCAAGCGGTGAATCTCATCAATAAAAAGGACATCACCCGGTTCTAAGACTGATAAAATAGCTGCTAAATCACCACTTCGCTCAATCATTGGACCTGAAGTTGTTTTAATGTTAACCCCCATTTCATTTGCAATAATAGTTGCTAATGTAGTCTTCCCAAGTCCTGGAGGTCCAAATAATAAAACATGATCTAATGATTCATTACGATTTTTAGCAGCTTCAATAAAAATACGTAGATTTTCTTTAACTGCTGTCTGACCAATGTATTGATGTAATCGCTCAGGACGTAAGCTTAATTCTGACTCATCCTCCATCATTTCATCAGGTGTAACTAAACGCTCTTCTGTCATGCTCCTACCTACTTTCTCATTCTTTTATTTTTGCACAAGATGTTAAAACAATACTAAACTCATCTTTTAATATTTGCTCACCATCAATAGCTAAATAATAAGTCACTTCGTTTCCTTCTAAATTGACTTCTAAAATGTGACGATCAACACAATATTGAACAAATGCGCCTCCAATAGCAAATGGATTCACACGCTGTTTATCCCTCATCGTAACTCCCCCTAGTTACATTATTTTACAAGTAACTGTAAACCTTTTTTAATAATTTCATCCACTGAGGCATCAATATCTTTAAATGCATTTTTAACTTTTGTTAATTCTTTATCTCCATAGCCTAATGCTTGTAAAGCCTCAAGTGCTTCAGCTAAGCTATTATTCATAAATAAAGCAGCATCAGGAACAACTAATTTTCCTTTTAAGTCTAAAATAATTTGTTGCGCTGTCTTTGGTCCAATTTTCGGGAACTTACATAAGTATTTTGCATCTCCATTTTCAATGGCATTTCGCAATCCACTCATATCTTTCATGGCTAAAATAGCACAAGCTGTTTTTGGTCCAATTCCACGAGCACTAATTAAATTAATGAACAAGTCATGTTCTTCCATTGTTTTAAACCCATATAAACTTATATCATTTTCTGATACAACTTGATGAGTAAACACTTGAATGGCTTCATCTTTGTTAAATTCATAGGGATTAGCTGTATAAACTTTATATCCAACACCATTTACCTCAATAACAACGAAATCTTTTCCACTATACGCAACATATCCTTTTAAATATGCAAACATCATCATCACCTCTTTATCGGTTCATTATAACATAAAAAAACTGTTGTAAAAAGAGCCCAAAGCAAACGTTAGTTCTATATTTTTAAAAATACTTTTATTCCCTAATTCATTACATAATAAATTTTATTCATTAAATAAAAAAGTACTAACTCTAACTAATTCAGAGCTAGTACTTCGGACTATTAATAAATAATTAATGTTTATTTTTATAACTATGAATGAAGTTATAGTAGTAAGGGCAAACAATGATAAATCCACCAATAATGTTACCGATTGTTGCAATGAATAAGTTCCATGCCATACCTGCATAAGAAATATCAGCACCTAACACTTTTCCCATAGATAAGACGAACATATTAGCAATACAGTGTTCTACACCCATAATCGCAAATACAGCAACAACTAAAATACTTAATAAGCATTTACCCGCAACATCTTTCGCTGCATAAGCAACATATACTCCACCTGCGATTAAGATATTACATAAAATAGCACGGAAGAATACTTCAGAAGTTGATAATGTATTAATCTTAACTTCAGCGATATGACGAATACTATTTGCTACTTCTGGATCCACACCATTTGTAAATAAATTTGCTCCTGCTAATAAAGCAACTGCTAATAAGACACCTAAGAAGTTTCCGATCCAAACTAACACTAAGTTCTTAATAAATGCTGAAAGTGGGACTTCTTTTTTAAAGTAAGCTTTCCCGATTAATGTATTTCCAGTAAATAAGTCTGCACCCGTTAATAAGATTAAAATTAAGGCAACTGGGAATAAGAATGATCCAACTAATTTTCCAACAAAATGATTTTCCATTTGTCCGTAAACTAATAAATAACCCGTATAACCTAATCCAATAAATAATCCCGCTAACATCCCTGAAATGATAACGACACTATTTTTACGTGATACTTTATACTTACCAACTTCAACTACTTCATTTGCAATTTCTTTAGCTGATAACATACGTGGCTGTTGCATATACTTTTCCTCCATTTTTATATCCTAGTATTTTTCAACTCTCACTCGAGATAAAATTCCTTTAATAAAATATCACTTTTTCATATTTTTTTCAAATAATTTTTCTATATTCACTCATAAGAAAACGATTTTATTTCATTGTGAGAATGAAATTAATAAATCTTGTCCTTTTTTTGATTTATTAGTCGATATTTAGCGTTGAATAAATTCTATATTAGATTACAACAATTGCATAAAACTATTTATCACTATCTATGAATTTAAACTGGATTTTTATGTTAAACCAATCATTTGATGGTTCCTAAAATGTTTTACTGAAACAAATAATCACCTTCTTTTTAAAAAATTTATTTTTCTTCAACAATTTCGATATTTCTTTCCTTTTAACTCATAAAACATTAATATGAAGCGATTTCATTTCAAGGGGGAGTTTATTTTGAAAGAATCAACACATTCGATACGTGACCGACCGTGGAGCGAAAAAGATAAAAGAATCATTATTTTATTAATTGCTATCTCACTCATTATTTTTGGTTTTGTCGTGGATACTCCAATAAATATTCTTAAAGGAATTTATCATATTATTATTCATCCTGATTCATTAATTACGGATTATCTAGTCATTGGTGGTATTGGTGCTGCTTTTGTAAATTCCGGGTTACTTACCCTCTTTTTTATTTATCTATTATGGAAGCATCATGTTCTCTTTAATGGTGCAACATTTGCCGTATTATTTTTAATTGCTGGATTTTCATTTTTAGGAAAAAATATTTTAAATATCTGGACGATTATTACTGGTGTGTATTTTAATACTAAATATCATCGTCAATCATTCAGTCCTTATCTTTACATTGCGTTATTTGGGACAGCGATGGCACCAATTGTGACTGAAATTATTTTTCATGCTACTCTCACCTTCCCACTTCGTTTAAGACTCGGTATTTTATTAGGGCTAGGAATTGGATTTATTTTACCGCCATTAGCACTCCATTTTTATCACATGCACCAAGGCTTTAATCTGTATAACGTTGGTTTTTCTTCTGGTTTAATCGTTACAGTCCTTGTTGCCTTGTTTAAATCATTTGGTTATCATCCTTCTTCTCAATTAATTTGGAGAGAAAACTATAATACACTTCTTTCCATCTATCTCTACCTTTTATACTTCATCCTTCTTTTCATCGGCTTTTTGACTAGTTCTAAACCGTTTTATCCGATAAAGCAACTTATGATGTGTAGCGGAAGGTTATCAACCGATTTTATCGTATTAGACGGGTTTAGTGCGACTTTAATTAACATGGCCTTAAACGGTATCTTAGTTACAACATATATTTTAGTTGTCGGTGGACAGTTAAATCGACCCACACTTGGTGGAATTTTTTCTGTCATTGAGTTTGGGGCATATGGAAACCTCAATAACATCATTCCAGTCATGATTGGAATTATTATTGGATCTTTTATTAAAATCTGGTCAATTAATGATCCCTCTATTTTACTTGCCTCTTTATTTGGACCAGCTCTTGCACCCATCGCAGGTACATATGGTTGTTTTTTCGGTATTCTTGCTAGATTCTTACATTCCTCTGTTGTCTTACATATTGGCGAGCTTCATGCTGGATTAAATTTATACAATAATGGATTCTCTGCAGGAATTGTTGCCTCTATCCTTATCCCCTTAATCGAAGCGTTTAAAGGACCGACAATTCCTAAAAACAATTAAAATGTGCTCAAACTAACAGTGGAAAACATCATTAAATTCATTTAAAATAAAACGACTCTTACTAAGAAGAGTCGTTTTATTTTGATAAGTATTCATTAGTTGTTTTATCTTGTTCTAATCGTTCATTTAGTAACAATTCATAAACTTCCTTAATGACAGCTAAAACAGGAACAGCAAGAAAGAAACCAACAAACCCAAAAACTGCTCCACCTAAAATAACAACTGGAATGACCGATAAGGGAGATAGGCCCACGCAAGGTCCGATAACATTTCCATCTAATTGTTGTAAAAGTAAAATAAAAAGAGCGACTCAAATTGCTTGCATCGGATTAATTAATAAAGTCATTGCAATCGGAAATATAGCACCGATAATCGGTCCAAAATACGGGATAATATTAGTAATAAAAATAATAAATGCAAATAATGCGACATATGGCGTTTTCAAAAAATAAAATCCAACAAAAGCAATTAAACCAATAACAAAGGAGTCTAAAATTCTTCCAATCATATAATCTTGAAACGTTCGATAAGTAAACTTTAAAAAATAAAGAATACGCTTTTCATAGATTGGGAAATAAGCTCTAAAAAATCGTTCGATACTATAAAAAACTTTCTTTTGATCAAGAATTAAATAAATTGAAATCGTAATCCCAAAAAACCAATTAAATAACTCTGACGCAAATCCTAAAACGGTACTCACGACTGATATTGATAAATTATTCAACAATAAAATTAAGTTCTTAGTAATATTATGAACATTCTCTTGTAAGTAAATGATTAACTCTTCAATGTAAGGTGTATGATTAACTACTTAATAGATCCATTCTTTTTCTTCAACTCGACTTAAAAAGTACTAATCTTTAAAAAGACGTCTGTTACACCAACAATAAACGAAGGCACAACTAATAAAAAACAAATAATAATCAAAAATAGTCCTAATAAATAAGTGCATAAAAGGCATAACCCTTTTGGAAAGTTAAAACAATCTTGTAGCCAACGAACAATAGGATTGATTAAAATGGCTAATAATCCACCAATAAAAAATGATCTAAATATATTACCAATAAAGCTAAAGAAATCATAAAACAATTGTGGATGTTCCGTAAAACGATAAACTAAAACCCCAATGATGATGAGTAATAAAGCATATTTCATTGTCTGCTTTGTCATCTCTTTCCCCTCTTCCTTCATCTGTTATTTCCTGCATTATGGACGAGGGGACCTCTTTTAAATCAATCACCTTAGTTATTTATTCGTATACTTAACGCGATGAGGCGCTTTAGGTTCTTTACTTAAAACCCGATACAAGATACGATAAGCATCTTCACTTCCTAATTCCATGTAATATTTTAAAACTGATGGTCTAAAATCAAATGACCCATAAACACCATTTCCAAGTTCCTTACTTGGGAAAATCTCTATAATTCGCTTTCCATTAATCATTCGTTGATTTATTCGTGAACGTGGATCTAAATAAACAATAATAATTGTTTCACAATCAGTTTCAAGTAGCGGGCGCAATGGGGCACGCTCATACTTCATTGGATCAACATAATAAATGCCATCTATCTCAACTGGTTGATATAAAATTGGCAAAGCCGTCGTGGCAAGAAGCGCTTTTTTCATCTCTTTTTCACTTAAATCATTTAAATGAAAGTAACGGCGCTCTCTTGTTTTTAAAATTCCACAAGAAACATATAAATCAACATCACTATTTTGGATTAAACTAGGATTTAAATAATAACAAAAAGCCTTTTCAAAGCCTTTACGTTTCAGTGGTAATCCGACATTATTTGCAACACTAGCTAGGTTCATCATTCCGAAAAAGGGGGATAGTTGTCGTGCATTTACCGAATCAATAATTTGATTCATTCGTTTCATATTCTCTTTACTGACCGAAAATACAGAAGACCATGGACAAGAAAGCCAAAACAATTCAATCTCGTCAGGTGTATACTGTAACAGCAAAGCTCCGTTAATCCCTCCAATAGATGATCCCGCTACAGCTTGTACGTCATCTAATAGACCAAACTCTTCAAGAACACGAATCACACCTACTTGATATGCTCCTTTAGCACCTCCTCCAGAGAACACTAGACCAATTTTTTTCATCTTTTATCCCTCCTTTCTATCTAACATAATTTATGTATTTTACCTAATTACGGTGCTATGTTTTCAAAGTCCAAAATAAAAAAGTTAGTGCTAACAGTTACGTAGCACTAACTTTTTTTAATGTAATTTTTGAGTTAATAAAAAGGCATTCGCATGTTCATTCGCTGAAACTTTGGCGTCTAGTGTACAAAAACGAGTAGGATACTCACCAATATGAGTCGCTGTTTGATAACCTATCTTTTCATTTTGTAAATGACTTACTATTTTTTGTCCTAATTCTCCAGTGGCTAACTTCATTACAAAGACGCAATTACTTTGCCAAGAATACGTTTTTTGATTAATAAGCTTAACATAAGATTCGATTTCATCATAGCAACCTGTACACCCCCGACACTGTAAAGCTTTATTTCCATTTAATTTTCTAGCAATACAAGGGGTAGGAGTCAATGCTAATAATTGATTTTTCCACCATTGATGTTTACAAAAAAGAGAAAAATCATTTAAAGCTCGCATAGCAACTTGTTGATCACACTTATACTTTGAAACAGGGCTTGCATATTCCAAAATAACCGCCATCCGATTCGTTAATAACCAATCATTCATCCAATTATAAAGCTCATAAAAAGTTAATTTTCCGCGAATAGATTGCTCATTCATCCACTTAAAACTTTGAATTAAATCAAACTTTTTAATCCCATATGTTTTAAGACACTGGCGTTTTAACTCTGATGTTAACTTTATAAAACCTGGTTCAATCACTGCCTCAATTGGAATTAAGTTAACCTCATTTTCAACTAAATTAAATTCGATATATTGTCTAAACAAATTCACTTGACTTCGTAAAGCATCTTTATTACCTTCCACTGTAAAAATATTAATTCGCTTACCAGTCAAATAGGCTTCGCATGCATGAATAAATCCAAATACATCTCCCCCTGAACCAGTGGCTAAAGCTAATACATTAATTTCTTCTAAATCATCATAAACGGAAAAGATATCAATTTGGTTAAATAAATCTCGATAAACTTCATGCGCTTCTCGATAACTTTTTGGAAATTGCTCTACTAAACACGCGATGATTGCTTCTTGACTATTTTTTAAATTATCTCGTGAATTCCCACTTTTTTTTGCATCATAATCTTCTGGTAGTTGATGAAACCAATCATAAATAACCTCATATAACGTTGGATTTAAATGTCTCATTCACCTCATCCTCCATCAAACAACTCAGTAATGGTACATTATATGAGAATGTGGCGAAAAATATGTAATCGCGCTATAAATCTACGACTTGTAAACGGTCAACTTCAAAATACATCGAAACTTGAATAAACCCTGACTGATTTGAAGGATTAATCTCATTATACGGAAAATAAGCACTCATCTCATTATATAAAGCAGTTCGCTCCATCGCAAACTCAATCTCTTGAGGATAATTAATCTTAGCTAACTTACAAAAATAATTAAATTTATCCATTGCAGCTAATGGATCAGTATAATAACGATCAAAATAAACTTGCTCATCAGGTTGAACAACAACCACTCTAATACGCTTAAAACTTCTCTCCATAGTTCCCCTCCTAGTTCATTAAATTAGTTCTCAATACATCTTACTAAAATAACAACAGGTTATGTTTAAAAGCTTGATTTCTCTTTTTAAAACAAATCAATAAACACAAAAAAAAGAAGGAATTTTAACTAAATCCCTTCTTTTTAAATTCAATGAATCAAATTATGCTGTAATTTCATCCCATGCTGGAATTGAATCTAGAGCTCCTAATTTAGTTGTTGTTAATGCACCAACTTTGTTCGCATTTTTCGTAAATTCTACTAACATCTTCTCATCTTTTAAAATGACTTTCGGTTGCTCTAAATTAGCAATTTGCGATAATAATGCACCAATAAACGCATCACCTGCTCCAGTTGAATCAATCATTTTAACTGGAATACTTTCAACCTTATATGTGTTTTCAATTGAAACTAATGATCCTTCTTTACCTAATGTTAACGTTACAATTTTAGCACCTAAGTCATGTAAAGCGGCAATCATCTGATTGTGATCAGACTCACCTGTAATTATTTGTCCCTCTTCTTCTGAGACTTTAATTAAATCAACATGTTTAATGACCTCTTTACAATGTTTTACAAATAACTCTTGTTTGTCATGATATAAAGCATCACGATAATTTGGATCAAAAGAAATAAATTTATCATGTTGATTCGCAAAATCAATAAACGCTTGATAAACGTCGTATAATTGAGCCCCAAGTAACGCTGTTGCACTACCTAAATGAATAATTTTACAATCACTAAAGGCATCGAAATTAATTTGTTCTGGTGAAAGATTACCATCTGCACCACGCATAAATTCGAAATCACGTTCCCCATCTTCATCAATTGAAACATAAGCAATCGTCGTTCCTAAGTTTGGATCTTCAATCACATGTGACGTTCCTACTTCATAACGATTTAACGTTTCAATTAAAAACTTACCAAATGAATCTTTCCCAACCGCTCCTACGAATTCAGCTGATGCTCCTAATTTAACAAGCGCAGTTGCAACATTTGCAGGGGCACCTCCAGCCTTCTTTTGGAACTTCTCAACATCAACTAACTTTTTTCCATTTTCAAGTGAAATAAAATCAATTAATACTTCACCAGGACAGATTACTTTTGCCATATCTACACCTCTTCTTACTTATTTAGTTCCCAAATTTTTGCTTCCAATTTTGCTGTTCCATCTGTAAAGAATTCAATTCCTGTACTTTCTTCTTTCGTGAAAATTCGTGTTGAAAAAACTTCTTCTCCTTCATTTACAAAAATCTCAATTGATGATGTATCAACAAAGATTTGGAGCGTTAACTTATCTGCTTCAAAATCACATTTACGTTGTAACCCATATTCGTCTCCACAAGTACGACCTGATTTTGAGCGATCTAAAACAAGCTTTTTATCCTGTAAATCATAATAGAAGATTGTTTCTTCATCTTCACTTTTACGAAGTTTGACACCAATAGATTTAGCCTCTAATTGAGTAAACTCACAGAATAACTCATAGACACTACCTTCAAATCCAATGAACGACTTAGATTCATTTTGTAACGATGTACTTACCTCGACACGATTTCCACGTAATTGTTGTAACTCTTTAACAGGTTTTTGTAATAGCTTATTACCAATAACCTGTAATTCACGAGGTAACGTTAAACAGTGTGCCCATCCATTTTCATCACTCACACAGTCAATACCAGGAAGTCCGAACCACCCAACTAAAATATGTCTTCCTTGAGGATCAACCATTGTTTGTGGAGCATAAAACTCAAATCCACGATCTAATTCATTAAATGCTCCATGGTTAAATACTCCCTCTTTCCAATCAATTTCTTCACCAATTAAATATCCTGATTGGAAAATATTTTGATATTTATCTCCCTCTGCTTCCATACCTTGAGGCGATATTATCATAACACCTTTACCACTTTGTGTAAAGTAGTCCGGGCACTCCCACATAAAGCCATTTCCTTTGAATGTTGTTTTAACTTCTCCTTTGTAATCCCAATGAATAAGGTCTTTTGATTCATAGTAAAGAACGGTTCCTTGATTATCATCTATTTCTGCTCCTACTAAGCAATAGAATGTATCTTCAACTTTGAAAACCTTTGGATCTCTAAAATGCTCTGTTACATTTTGTGGTGCTGATTTAATGACAGGTTCAGGATGTTTCTCAATATGACCTTCTTTGTCCATCACAGCCAAACATTGAGTTGGGTATCGAACCCACTCTTCATCTCGTGCATTTCCTGTATACATTAAATATAATTTCTCATCATGTTCAATCGCTGTCCCAGAGAAAACCCCATGGCTATCAAACGAACAATCTGGTTCTAATGCAATTCCACAATCCTTCCAGTGAATTAGATCAGTTGATGATGTATGATACCAATATTTTACCCCATGAACTGGACCTAGAGGGAACCATTGATAAAACATGTGATATTCTCCATTAAAATAACTAAATCCATTTGGGTCATTTAATAAACCTGTAACTGGTTGATTATGAAACGTTTGACGATACGGACATTGACTTACTTGTTTCTTTAACGCTTCATAGTCCTCTTTTGATACCTCTTCAATTCGTCGATAACGTTGTTCTCTTGTCCACTCCATATTCTGTGCACTCCTTTTTAAAAAGTAATCGTTTTATTTTTCTTTAACTAGCAGAAACTGCTTTAATCTCCGAAGAAATTAAAGCAGTCTTTTATTAAGCATTTTGTTTTTTATTAAAGAATTTAGCTAATACAACAGTTGCAATAAATCCAATCACAAATGCAATTGCTAATGTCACCATGTATTGGAACATTGATTCTGGACGAATCACGATAATACCAGGTAATCCCGCAGGCCCAGGAGAAACTGATAGAACTTGCATAAATGTACAGTATGCTGAAGCAACTGCTGAACCAATTAATGCTCCGATAAATGGATATCTAAACTTTAAGTTAACCCCAAATACCGCTGGTTCTGTAATTCCAAGTAATGCTGATACCCCTGCTGCTGAAGCTAAACTCTTCATTTTAGCATTTTTCTTCATTAAATACATCACAGCTAAAGCAGCAGCCCCTTGTGCCACATTTGATGCTGCAACAACAGCGAATGTTGGTGATCCACCTAATGTTCCAATATTCGCTAAAATTTGTGTCTCAGCTGTCACTAATGAATGATGCATTCCTGTGATTACTAATAATGGATAAGCGACACCATAGATAGCACCACCTATTGGTCCTAAGCTAAAGAATAACCACATAACAGCTTCTGTTAATCCATCCCCTACCACACGCATAGCTGGTCCAATAATAACGAATGTTAAAGCTGCCGTAAATAAAACAGAAACTAATGGTGTGATAATGTTATCAAACATCGCTGGGACAATTTTACGTGAACTTTGTTCAATCTTCGCTAAAACGAATGAAGAAACAATGACTGGTAAAACTGTTCCCTGATATCCAACTTTTGCGATTCCAAAACCAAAGATATCCCATGCAGGAACTGTTCCATCTAATAAGGCTTGTCCATAACTATATCCATTTAATAAATCTGGATGAATCATGATTGCCCCAATAACCGCCCCTAAAACTGGTGTTCCACCAAAAATCTTAGTAGCAGAGAACCCAATTAATACTGGTAAGAATGTAAAAGCTGCATTTGAGAATAAGTTAATCATATCTGCTAAATCAGCTGTTTGAGGATATGCTTCAACTAAAGACTTTCCTTCAATAAATAGCCCTTGTGCAGTTAAAACATTATTTAATCCCATTAATAAACCAGCTGCAACTAAGGCTGGTAGAATAGGAACAAAGACATCTGCCAATGATTTTAACATGCGTTGGAATACATTTAGCTTCGCCCCAGCGGCTTCCTTTAGCTCCTCTTTACTCACTTCTTGAATATTTGCCACTTGCATAAATTCACGATAAACTTGATCGACAATTCCCGTTCCAAGAATAACTTGGAATTGTCCTCCATTATTAAATGTTCCTTTGACTAAATCCATTGCTTCGATTTGATCAATATTGATTTTTTTATCATCTTTTACAACGATACGCAAACGTGTGGCACAACTTGCGACACGAATGACATTTTCTTCTCCACCTATGAATGCAAGAATTTGCTTTGCTGCTTCTTGGTATTGATTATTTGCCATACTAATTCCTCCTTATACCTAAAAATGAAACGTTTCATTTTTATCTCTAAAAAAAAGAATATCAATCCCCTCTGAAAAATGAAACGTTTCATTTTTACAATACTATAATAATATAACTTTTTGTAACCGTCAACATTTTTTTATCGTTTTCATAAAATATTTTATTTCAGTTTTTATATTGAAAAATTATCTCCTTTAATGTGACTATTTTCAAAAGATGATATCAAACAAATAACATTAAAAAATATTATCAGCTGATTAAAGTAAAATATAGGTTTAAAACCTTTATATGTCCTTTCTCCCATATAAGAAAAGACAGCCTTTCGTTTGATTAGCTGTCTTTCAATAATTTAGTTGTTTTTCCTTGAATAAATTTTACAGGTAAAATAATTTCTCGTGAAACTATTTGTCTATTAATCAAAGCAATAATTCCTTTGACACTTTCTTTTGCGATTTCTTCAATAGGTTGACGAATAGTTGAAATTTCAATTTGATCATCTAGTGACGATTTAACTCCATCAAATCCTATAATCTGTACCTCTTCTGGAATACAAATCTCAAACTTCTCTAAGAACTTAATGATTTGAATCGCATAAGCATCAGTAACAGCAAATATCCCATCAATCTCTCGTTTTTCAACCACTTTTCTACGCAAAAATTCTTCCATTTTTTCGTTAAACTCATCACGATTTCCGGTTAGATCGAAAACTTCATAATTCTTTTGATTTTTTTTACAATAATCAACAAAACCTTTACGACGATTTCGTGTAGTATTTTCTTTTTTAGAGCCTATCCCAATAAAACAAAGCGACTGACATCCTGCTTGATCTAAATACTTAGCAGCTAGCTGCCCTCCTAAAAAGTTATCACTACTTACATAAGGAACTTGATCATTAAAAAAGCGATCGATACTAATAAGTGGAAGATTTGATGAAACATATGCTTCAATATCACTATAAGTAATAGCAATAATACCATCTACTTGATTTTGTTTAGCCATGGTAACATAAGCCAACTCCGTTAAATAATCACCTTCAGAATTACAAAGTATCATCTTATACTGGTGTTCTCTTAAACTCTTTTCGATATTATAAGCCAACTCACCAAAAAAAGGATGCCACACAGTTGGTAAAATAAGAGCTACTGTATGTGTACGATTAACCTTTAAACCACGCGCATATACATTGGGTTGATAGTTTAATTCTTTAATGGCTAGTTCAACAGCTTGTTTTGTCTTAGGTTTTACCTCAATATTATTTATAACTTTTGAGACGGTTCCTACTGAGACTCCTGCTCGTTTAGCCACCTCTTTAATTGTTGACACGCTTCAATCACACCTTTAGTTCTAATTATAATAGATTATTGCTCCTCTTTTTATGATTAAATTATATCATTTCAACTGCTATTAGAGTAGTTGAGGTGAATAAAGAATCCATCTTTATTTTATCATTAATATATAAGTCCAGATAAATTTTCTTCATAGAAAATTTTTATCTGGACTATAGGATGCCTTTATAAATAAAGAATATCAGTATTTTTTGCTTGCCACCTTAGATGTATAATACTTATCTGTTTATATATAGTAATTCATCTTCTATTTTAACAATTTTAAATTATAATTCGAATTTGCGATAAAATACATTGTTTCTTACATCTTCTTTTGATTTTTCTTATTATTTACTAAATCATAATTAATAAAAAACCGATAAGCAAAAGGCTTTATCGGTTTTTTTATTAATTAGCGTCCACAGCATTTTTTATATTTTTTACCGCTTTGACATGGACATGGTTCATTACGTCCAATTTTAGTTGATTTCATTGGATTAATCATTGGAACAATCACAGGATTTGCTTGTGTATCATTTAATGCATCAACTTCTTGATCCATTTGTCGGAATCCTTTGCTTTCCCATGTACGTGCATGATTAAATGCATCCATTAATAAAATCATTAATGCTTGTCCAATGTTATATGACTCGATTTCAATTCCACGGCTTTCAAGTGCCATAAAGGCTAATTTAGCTTGATATTTATATGTAAAGGCAACACCCATTTCATGGGCAATTTCACGTGCCATGTTTGCATCTTTACAAATATTTTCTGAAATAAATTTATAAACTTGTTCTAATTGAGGCGTCCATTCTCCTTGGTCAGTACCAAATTGCATAACCTCTTCCTTCGTTGGCATGTAATATAGCTTATCTTGATGCATTTCATATAATGCAACAGCTTCCATTTCTGAATCAATTAATAACACATCACTTACAAATAACGGACCGAATGATTGAACATCACCTTTAAATGTTAATTTACAGAATAAAACGTTTAAAGCTTCTTCTGGTGTTAATTCAGGCGACTCGTATTGATTAAATACTGAAACTAATTGATTAAACTCACATACTCCATACAGATTTACTAATGCTTTCATGTATAAATAAATTAAATCTGTACGTACTTTAGCTTCTTCTAATGATGCTTGATCAATGGCAGCATAAGCATCTTTTACAATTTGAGGCATTACATAAACGACTTCTTTACCGTTCATCACAGGTAATACATATCCTAAACTAAATAACACCTGTACACAGCTACTCATAACATCGTTAACTGAAACAAATGGCTCGTTTACTAACATAACGAAGTCACTCATCATCACTTCATCTAATCCACAAAGGATATATTCTAAACGCGCTGTATCAGATAATGTTGTTTTAATACGATCAATTAACCCACCTTTGGCTAATGATGAACACCCTTTTAATCCATGTGCATCAACAATCGCTTTTAATTCTGTTTTCTTTAACTTATTTAAAATTGTTTCAAAACTTTCATCATAATTACATTTAATAGCATTTGCAATCATTGATTCCTTTATAATATCATTCATATTTTGCATCAGTAATCCCACCTTACAAAAGAAAAGTCAACTCGAAATTTATACTTTATCATATAATCCTTCAAATTGCAAAAGAAAATAACATTCAAAGCTTCTACCTTTTGCACATATTTTGTCGCCTTTAGTCAAAAATCACTGTTTTTTAGTCTCAAAACATGTAGAAAAATGTATATTTTAGCTTATAAATTCTCCGTTAAAAATGCAAACTATTCGTATTATACAAAAAAAAAGGAGTGAAATAAATGGCTTTGTTATATTTTTTTGAAATGTTATACCTACTAATGCACTATTGGGAGTTATTTTTTCCTAATTTTTCAAATTTATTTTAAATACTGTCATAATGATTCCTAAATTCGTGCAATATTCGACCACTCTCTCTTATTCCACTCCCCTCATCTCCTTTAGTTATTTCATTTGATAATAATTATATTTTCAAATGATTTTGCATATATTGTATAAACATTACTAATGTCAAATGAAGGGGGGATGCGATGGCGATTTTTTGGTATGTATTTGTTTCTTATATTAGTATTTTTATTCATGAATTAGGACATTACTCTTCAGCCTACCTTTTTGGAATTAAAGCAACAGATGTGATTACCGGAATGGGATTTGAAGTTTTTTCCTTTACTACTAAACACACCACTTTTACGTTTAAAATTATTCCTGGTGGTGGCGTGACTGTTTATCCATCAATCGAAGAGTTAAAACTCTCAACGTTACAGCAATTTATTATTTTAGCTTCTGGAGTTACCTTTAACTACTTAGCAGCAATTATTGCGACTGCCTTCTATTTTGAAACGTCACTATTAAATAGCTTTTTCGCATTCAATCAAATGATAAAAAACTTCATCTATACGCTGTTTCACTTATTTTCATTTAGTGAAATTATGACCCCTCAAGTCGGATTAACAGATTCTATTGAATTAATTGCCAGTCAATTCACGATGATAAAATTTATCTTATTTATTTTTATCTTTATGAATTTATTACTATTTTTATTTAATCTTCTACCAATTCCTTTTTTTGATGGAGGACAGATGCTTTCATTATTTATTGATCCAATTCTTTATAAAGTTGGATTAAATGAAACACAATTAAATACGTTCAAAGAGCAAATTAATCATCTTGTCGGAGTTTTCCTTGTCATCATGGCATGTATCCCTATTATCAATGAGGTATATAAATATTTTACAAAAACTCGCCTCTCATCGAGATTAATCCTTCGATGGATATTAATCATTTTAGGGGCTATCTTAATCAAGCGTATCTTCACCTCAATTCTTCATCGGCTTAAATTAAATAAATAAAGGTCTGAACCATTAACTAGTGGATTTAGACCTTTATTTTGATAGACTTTTGAATGATTTTTGATAGTGGCTGGTACAAAAATAATGTTGCTAAAAATGTGCTTAATCCATTTCCAAGTGACACCTGAAATCCAAGTAATAATCGAATCCAAAGTGCTTTCCACGTCATCCCACTCATCATCATAAATGGTAAATCAATTAATGTCCCGCATAAAAACGCTAGAATAAACCCTAAGACTGCTAAACTATATTCAGATTTCAATCGTTTACCAATAAAGTGATAAATAAGAGTATACATTGGAAAAACTAAACAATACATAACTGTCCATAACTGAAAGCCGTAGACAAGTATTAATAAAAAACAAAATAATAAAACAATTAAAAATGACTGTTTTTTAGGTAGAGTCACACTATATAACAAAACTGTAAAGTTGAATAGCTCAACATACATTACCAACGAACCACAACTATAGATGATAAATAAGAGTGTCGCAAGTAGCGACACTCTTGTCATTTCTTTAACACTCATTTTACCAACCTGTCTCTGTTGTATAGCTAAATACGACACGATCTCCGTCATGAATCATTAAACTATCAACACCTGGTGCATGCCCGATTGGCATTTGTAAATCTTGTGATGGTGATTCATAACTATACATCCACCATGGACCTGTTGCCCCATTTTCTTTTGCACTTAAACCTAAAAATCCAGTGATATATAAACCATAATCAGAAGTCTCAGCTTCTAATTGTAACTCCTCCTGATACTCTACTAATACTTCACCTAATGATTCAGCACTTGTTTTTAGTTCTTTATTTTCTAATAATGTCTCTTTTGTTTCATCATTTACAATTGTAATCGTGATTGTTTTATCACCTTCTTGCTTATTCATTGGTGAAATAATAAATCCGATTACAGCTACTAACACGATTGCGATCAGCGCGATGATTCCTTTTTTCATATTAGATTTCATAACTAATTCCTCCTTTAATACGACTTAGAGACAAACTCCCTTTCATCTATCTCAAATACAGCATTTACTTCAACAGAGAAAGCAAATAATAAATTAGCAATCAAGTTTGAGAAATCAATGACTATTTGTGGAATTTCTATCCCTTCTTGCTCTAAAAGATATAAATTTCTTACAACCTGCTTAGCCTGACATCTAGCAATATGGTACCACGATGAAATGACATGCCCCGTTGGATAAACAAAACGATTTAAGCGCTCTTTATTTCTTTCTTTTAGGACATGAAGTAAGTCTAAACCTTTGACTAAATCTTCTTCACTTATCGCTAATCTGCCTCGAATCGATCCATTGATATGTAGCGTCATCTCCATTAACCACCAAGTCTCATCTTTTAATGGGGGATCTAATGAACAAATCATTCCAAGAGTTGATGATAATTGATCCGTTAATACCTCATGATCCACCAAACGACTTTTCTCGTTTAAAAAAGGATAAGCAATTAAATCCCAATTTTGACTCATGATTTTACCTCTCCTTACTTTTTATGCCTAACTTTTAAAATTATTCTCCATCACTCTGTTAATCGTTCTCTATTATAACCAAACCCTTTAAAACTGACAACTATAAGAAACAATTTATCCTATCAGTATTCTTTTTCATGATTACTAGAAAACAAGAACTTATGTAATACTCTCGACCTTGATTAGTCCCTGTCAACGACTCTCTAACCTTTACTCTATGCACTAAATAAACTAAAAGAGTGACCAACTAACAAAGCTAATACTCACGTCTTCAATTTATACTCAAAATCTATATAATTTTTTTAAAATACGTATTAGCCATAACAAAAAAGTTAATAATAAAAATGGTACACTTTCATATCTTCTAACCATGTTTTAACAATTACCCTTTTCAGGGTAATTGTTAGCATATCTTTAGAGACAACTCACAAAAAAACACTGAAAATTTTCAGTGTTTTTTTTTGTTACTGTATAAAATATTGCTCTAAACGAACATCATAAACAACGTGAACTAGCTCATCTTCAGCCTGATACGTATATGATATCCGTTTAAATTCATAATCTTCCCAGTTTAAACTTGTTAAGAAAGAAACTGTTAGCAGAGAACTTTCACTCTGACTTTTAATTTCTAACGGACTAAGTAAAGTATAGGTTTCCCCATCTTTATCTTCAAACTCATATCTTATACTTTGAAGATCATAACTTGAATTATTTTTTAAATAGGTTTGAAGAACAATACCTTCTTCTTTTTCTACTAAAGCCGATTCTATAAATTCAATCTCTTCTACTTTAATTAATGGTGTTTCCTCAGCGATTACCTCTTGTTCCTTATAAGTATAAAAATCTCGTCCAACATCATAGGTGATTGTCATTTCTTGTGACTTTTTATCTAAAGTCGTAATTGTAAATCGTGTCATCACAATATCATCTACATCTAAACTACTTGGCCCAACACATCTAATCCAACTACTAATATCATTGGGTTTTAATGTATCTTCAGTGACAATCGTTGTATGCTGACCATTTTCTAACTCTACTTCAATTGTTACTCCTTTAATTATATATTTTGAATTATTTTTTATCTTTGTTTTATAAATAGCAAACTCACTACCCGCTTCATATTCAACAGTTGGCTCTATAAATTCAATTTCTTTTACTTGAAGATAACGTTTATTAACGCTCCCCTCTTCAACCTCCATCTGACAACCACATAAGCCAAAGATAACAGCAATCCACATTAACACTATTACTTTCTTTTGATTCATGCACATTCAATCCTTTTTTTATTTTTACTGTTAACATGACCCAATTAAACGAATTTTATACTTCGTTTAAACTAAACAAAAAAGCAAGAGCTCAATAAAGTAGAACCCATAAGCTAGACACTTAAAAAAGTGTGAGCTTATGGGTTCTACTTTATATATCTGCCTTTTTATTACACTCGACTATTCTTCATTATACGTTAAAAAATGATCTATTGATTGACTTTTCTCAGGTAAAAGATAAGTATCAATATCTTTTTTTATAAAACGCCATTCACGCCCCACCTTATATCCTTTAAGGCGTCCATCTTTTATCATATTATAGATTGTTTGGTGACTGACCCTTAATAATGAAGCAACTTCTGAAAGAGTTAAAATCTCACGCTTTTCCTCTTTTATAATTAATGATTGATTACGTTTTTTTTCTTCACATCCATTTAAAGTTTCACTTAATTTTTGAAGAACAAGTGCATCTGTTGATTCCATTGTTGTATCCCCACAATATGGACAAACATATACAGTGATTCCTTCAATATGCAGCTTTAAATTTCCGAATCCTGATTGAATAGATGTGGTCTTAACCTCTAGCTTATGTAAGCATTTATGACATATTTTTTGCATGACCCCACTCCCCTTCTAAATCCACTCTCCATTCTTAATTTAACTCTAAATTATCGATTCAATAGATATTGAATCTTAAGAGCCCTCTTATTTTCTCACTTATTTTTGCTAATGATGATAATTAACTTATACTAAATATAAAATATTATAACCTAATTTTTTCCATTCATAAAGACTTGTCTTTATAAAATGTATAAAAAAACACAAAAAGTATGTTGACAATATCATTTTCATTTTTAACAAAAAAGGTTAAAACCCTAATTGGATTTTAACCTATTATCAATTTTACTAAAGTTATGAATTTGTCTCAACTTATTTATCTTACCATCCACGATAAGAAAAGATTTACAAATCCTTATGATTTTTACTCACTCAGACTATTCGTATGATTGTTCCTCATGATGCTCTTGATGTTGATCATCTCCTGAATGATTTTCATTTTCAACTGATTGGTGTTGTTGAATTTGATGTAACATAGAATCTGATTTGTATGGTACACGCCCTGATGGAATTAACTGTGACGCTGGACCAACATGATAATCTTGATCATCGAAGAAAATATGAGCATTGAACGCTTTTAAAACTTTATCTTTTGCCACTCCACCGAGGAAGAACATCTCATCTACTTTACATCCCCACTCACGTAATGTAAGGATAACACGCTTATGTGCTGGAGAGTTTCTTGCTGTTACAATCGCAATTTTAAGTAAAGTATCATCCTTTTCTTTAATTTTTGATAAAGTTTTTAATAATTTTGCAAAAGGGCCTTCCTTCATTGCATTCTCAGCATTTGCATTTTCATTTTCATAAAATGCTTCTAACCCTTTTTGTTTATAGATGAGCTCTGACTCATCTGAAAATACTACTGCATCCGCATCAAAGGCGATACGTATTTCTTTTTGATTCGGATGATATTCACGAGGAGCATCGTATACTAACGCTGCTGCTACTCCTTGATCAATCGCATCTTGGACCTCTTTTTCATTACGTGATAAAAATAAATCAATATTAAAGGCTTCAAGGTAAGGATGCTTAGCTTCTCCACCAGTAAACGCTGCTCGCACAATCGTTAATCCATATTCAGCGATACTATTAAAAACACGTAATCCTGTTTCAGGACTATTGCTTGATAAAATAATAACTTCTACAATAGGTTCCTCAAATTTTTCATTCAAATTTAATAAGGCTTCAATTAATGGAAAGGCTGTTCCTTTAGGTAAGACTGTATTTTCATGCTCAATTTGATATCGAGTATATGCATCAATCCCTTCCTGTTCAAAGATTTGATTTTCATGCTCTAAATCAAATAAAGCACGACTTGAAATTGCAACTACTAATTTGTCACTTAAATCATATGCCATTTAGCTCACCTCTTAATATCCAACCCCATAATATATGTGGATAACTTCTATACTCTCATTATATCTATTTATTGTACTTTTATCAATTATTCGCCATCATCTATAGCTATCTTTTATATAAAAAAAGTTGCCTTATTTAAAAGGCAACCTCTAACCCTCTTTTATATATAATTTTATACTTAATCTAATGAATAACAAAATCCCTCTTTTAAATGCTGAGTCATCCCTATAAAGTCATTCAACAATAACCGACGACCATAACGAATAAACAGAGCCACTGGTAACTCACCTTGTATTTTATTCACACTACTTCCTAACGGTTCTAGTGTCACCTCGTACCCATCTTCACCTTCAGAGAGCGTTAACACTAAATGTTCTTGATGAATTTGCTCCCGCTGCTTATTCACAAAATCTTGACAGACATTAATAATTTGTTCATCTGTTAACGTGACGAGCATTTCCTTATTTATTCCTAAAACTTCTCCCTTCCAGTAAACTTGATTAGAATCTGTTATCACTAACGTTCCCCTCATTACTTTCCCTCCTTTTATATTCTAAAAAAATTATATGAAAAATTTTAGGTACATAGACCTTTAAAAATCAATATTTAAAATACAATCAGAGGTAGGTAGTGGTGAAAGTGGCTCACGTTTTTCTCCTTCAAAATAGATTGTTACGTCAAATAGTTCTAATAAATCCTCCCCTTTTCCAGATGCGATAAAACAAATAGCATTAATCTTACACTGTGAACTTTGAAATAACTCTTTTACCCATCGATCGACACTATATAAGCGTGTTGTCATTAACTCAATCGAAAGAAATTGTTTATCTTGTTGTTGTAAATAACCTAAAAGAGGTACCCACTTTCCTAATCCATTATACGTTATATCATCTAAAAAAAGTCGGTGATCAAAGGCAATCGTCAATGTGGAAACATGCACTTTGCTTGAAACAAATCCCGCTAAAATTCCACTTAATTGTGCTTCATGTATGGCTTTTTGATCAACGGATAAATAAATCTCAACCTCTAATGCCTGTAAATAAGGCAAGAGTGTCTCTCCTCCAGTAAAAATAACTTGATTTACATCTAATTCATGTAGAGATAAACTTTCAAAAACAAACGGGGAAATGGATGGATCAGCAGTTGAAAAAATAATGACTTCTACAATTTGAGGACTTAATTCAGTAATACTTTTTATAAATGAAAACAAAATTCCTTTTAAGTAAGTCGTTTGATCAAGCTCTTCTATCTGAAATATTGCTTCTAAATCTACTCCGATATTCAACGTCTCCATCTAATTCGCTCCCCTAACATATGTATGACAATATATGAAATCTATATTTTGATTAGAACATATGACATTAAAAAAGCTTCCATATGGAAGCTTTTTTCTTAATCTTGTTTAAATGTATCACAACTTGCAGTTACATGATTAATTTGAACACCATCAGCATGACATTTTAAATTTTCATTATATTTACAATGACAGGCACTACATTTAATATTATCAACACCTGCTTTTCTATGTGTAGTGTTGAATTCAGTTGCAAACTCTGCATCTTCTCTGATACCCTCATCTGCAAAGCTTTTACATAATGTTTCATCAGTTGTTAAAGCATGAAATCCACGAACATTTACCACACCAGCATAACAATTCCCATTATTATCATTATGAACACAATTATGTGCTCCACATTTAATTGACATAGTAAGACCTCCATTTATAAAAACTTAATTACTTACCACCTCTATTTTCCCCGGTTAATATTTGAAATATTCTCTTTTTAGCAAGGTAAATTTTATTCTAGCCAATAAAAAAAATTTAAAACTAATCAATTTTGAAAGTATTTTACTTTGCAAATCAAAGGACACATGTTACAATGAAATCACTTTTATACGTTAAGCCTTATTGTAGAATTTTGTAGGTAGGTAGGTTTAGCAGGATATAGAAAAAAGTATAGTAGACGTATTTAACAAAGGGTTAAATACAGGGTAGAACAGTAGGAGGAATTGAATATGAGTCAACAAGCAACAACTGCGAAACGTGACGGTTTTAGTTCACGTTTTGGTATTATTGCAGCTGCTGCCGGTTCAGCAGTTGGTCTAGGGAATATTTGGAAGTTCCCTTACATTGTCGGGGAAAACGGCGGATCAGCATTTATTTTAGTTTATTTACTTTCGATTTTAGCAGTTGGAGTTCCAGTTTTATTAGCTGAATTTATTATTGGACGCCGTGGACAAGCTAATGCTGTTCGTTCATTTAAAAAAATTGCACCAAACACTAAATGGTCAGGAATTGGATGGATGGGAATTGTCGCTGCATTCATGATTTTAGGATTCTATACAGTCATTGCAGGATACACAATCCATTATTTCATTTTAACTGTTACTAATTCATTTGCTGGAATGTCCTCAGCACAAATTGCTGACACATTTAATAACTTCGCATCAAGTACAAGACCAATTATTTATACAGTGATTTTCATTATCTTATCACTTGGTATTTTATTTGGTGGAATAAAAGATGGAATTGAGAAATATACTAAAGTCTTAATGCCTGGACTTGTTGGAATTATTGCTTTATTAGTTATTCGTGCCATCACATTACCAGGAGCTGAAGAAGGAATTCAGTTCTTATTAAAACCAGATTTTAGCGAATTATCAATGAAGGCCGTTTTAGATGCTTTAGGACACTCGTTCTTCTCACTAAGTGTTGGAATGGGAACAATGTTAACATACGGTTCTTACATTAGTAAAAAAGAGAGCTTAACGTCTATCACTTTCTCAATTGCAGCAGCAGATACAATCATTGCTTTACTTGCTGGATTAGCTATCTTTCCAGCTGTATTCGCATTTGGTATTGATCCAACATCAGGTCCTGGGTTAGTATTTATCACATTACCAAACGTCTTCTTACAAATGCCTGGTGGAATTATCTTTGGTGCATTATTCTTCTTATTATTATTTATTGCAGCTTTAACTTCAGTTGTCTCAATCTTCGAAGTTATCATTGCTTATATTACAGAAGAGTTGAAGGTTAATCGTCATAAAGCAATGGGATTAACAACATTAGCAGTTATCGTCATTGCAACATTCTGTGCTTTATCACAAACACCAGATACATCTTTAATCTTCAATGGACATAATTTATTTGATTGGATGGATTTGTTATCAGCTAACGTATTACTTCCTATCGGTGGATTATTAATGATGATCTTCTTAGGATTTATTATGAAACGATCTGACTTAGAAGATGAGTTACAACATGGATCAAAATCGATTAAAGGAACAATGGCTTATATTACAATTACAAAATTTATTGCACCTGTTGCCATTGCAATCGTTTTCTTAACAGGAATCCAAGCATTATTTAGCTAAATCATATTTTAAGAAACTGTTTCTTTTTGAAACAGTTTTTTTATTGAATTACATATAACTGACACTATTTATTCGACATATTTTAAAATATTTCGCCTATACTAATGATGAAATGACTTAGATAAGGAGGTCAATATCAGTGCATTCAAATCAAATTATACATTTTTTAAAACCCACGAGCCTTTATAACTTTTATCAACAATCTACTAGACATATAGTATTAGTATTGTCCTCCTATGCCGAAAAAATACGTCATTTAATTTTATTTGAAGAAGAATAAAAGAGAAAGCCACTGCTTTCTCTTTTTCATTAGTTAAACTATTTATTTTTAATGGTTCTTACTTCTAAAACACCACCAACTACACTTTCTGCTGATGTATTTTTAAATGTAACTATAACTTTTGAATATCCATCGCGATCCACTTCTAGTCCACTTATGAAATCATTAGGAATTGGATACGTAATATCAACGATTTCTGGTAATTTTGTTCCCTGTAGTGTCTCTTGATAAAGTAGGTGATCGTTAACGAAAATATCAAATGTTCGATCAATAGATTCCACCTGTTCCCCATTCAATCCATAATAAGAAACTAATAAACTCACTGAAGTATTGATCAATACTTTCATTTCATAGCTAAATATTCCATTCACGCCACGCGCATCACGCCACCACATATTTACATCCGCTAAATAACCTGCATAAGAATCGATGGATTTAAACTGATGCTCAATCTCCGATTGCTGTTCACCGGTTCTCACAATATCAATGGTTGAATCAAATAATAGCTCATCTCGCGTTAAATTCTCATCACCAAGCTTCTTATATTCTGAAGTCGTATATTTAAATAAGTAAATACTATAACGTTCATGATGTATATCATAAAACGGTTTTAAGACTAAGTTCTGATTCCCAGGTTGAGCAATCGATGTTGTTTGAAAAGTTAACGTTTCACGATTAACTAGTTTAACCCATTGATCAATTGAATTTTCATCTGTGACTAATTTAGGAACTCGAATAATTGGCTGTGTCATTAATGATAAATGATTCGAAACAATATCAGCTTTAGGAAAATCATCACATCCTAAAGAAGCTGCTAAAACAATCGGCCCATACATCACTGCAATTTTATGTTCATCATCCATAGAAACATACTCATGTAAACACATAGGAAGCGTGATTAATATTTCCTCTCCTTCATGAAAGACTGATTCAATACTGATATATCCCGCTTCTAATTGTTTAAAAGTTTGTCCCTTATATTGAACGCTAACAGGTGATTGAATCCACGACGGAATGCGAATTTTAATGTTCTTTTTAACTACAGGCGCTTTTTGAATTTGAAGTTTAACTTGCTCACTTGATGGAAAATTAGTTTCTAACCTAATAGAGAACTCATCACTCTCATACGTTGAAGCTATAAACAAGTTAATATACAAGGCCATATCATCACATAGATAAATAGCGCGTGTATAACGTCCTGGGTTCTCCATCCCTGTTCCTGTACAGCACCAAAAAGAATGCTCTTTTGTTCCATATACTTTAAAGTGTCCTGGATAATTGGATGCAAAGTAAATTTTACATCCTGTATTTGGGTCTTGCGAAGCTAAAATATGATTATAAAGTGCTCGTTCATAATAATCAATATACTTTGACTCTTTTGTCCAGCGATATAGATACTCTGCTAACTTCATCATATTATATGTATTACATGTTTCTGCTGCCTCTCTTGATAAAACCTCTGTTCGACTAGCTCCAAAATGTTCACTAGCCGAATTTCCACCGATTACATAGGACCGATTGCCAACGACAGTATCAAAGAAAAATGTCACCGCATTTAAATATTGAATCTCTTTTGTAATTTCATACAATTTTGCAATACCTAAAATTTTTGGAATTTGTGTATTGGCATGTTTTCCTTGTAAGTCATCAATTTGATGAATTAACGGTTCCAAAATAGCTAAGTGCGTAAATCGTTTAGCTAAATCTAAATAATCAGTCTGATGAGTGATTTCATAAAGTTGAGCAAAAACTTCATTCATTCCACCATACTCACAAATAAGCATCCGTTGGAACTGCTCATCTGTCATACCCGAACTTCCTTTCACTGCCCAGTCCGCGAGCTTAATGAGGACTTCTAAAGCTTCCTGATACCCTAACAACTGGTAACAATCCATTAATCCAGCATAGATTTTATGAATCGAGTACCAAGGAACCCAGTAATGATTTAAGCTAAAATTATCAACATGAAACTCTCCAGTAAAAGCTTGATCAAAAGGTTGACTTGAAAATCCTCCAACGTATCCATCTTGATGCTGTAGACGTTTAAGTGTAGCAACAATATAATCTAAGCGTTGCTTTAACTGTAACTCTCCCGTTTCATGATACATACTCGCTAATGCTGATAGATAATGTCCGACAGAGTGACCTTTAATCTCCATACTCTCCCACCCACCATAACTTGGCTTAGGAGGAACGAGTCCCGATCCTTCATAAATTGGAGCTAGTAAACGCTCTACATTCAGCTCTAATAAATATTGCATCCCCACCTGTTGTGACACTTCAAACAATGATCCTTTCGTTAATCGAATCTTCTCCATACTATTTCTCCCCTTAAATCCGTCATCACAATAGCGCTTTCAAAAAGACAACTTCATTATAAGTATATTTTCTATTAATGTCAATTACTGTTTCTAAAAAGGATTCTATCTATTTGTCTATTTATAACTTCATGACTAACCATTAGCTCTTTAAGAAGGGATTTGTGTAATTCAGTCTTGAATACTATATAAGTCCAGATAAATTTTCTTCATAGAAAATTTAAGCCCTACTAGCGGTAGATACATTTTCTTCGAAAATGGTAGGTGACCCAAGCCCTAATAGTTGGGAATTAGATTTCTTTCAGAAATCGTTAGGTGACCCATTCCCTAGCAGTGGAGG
>JAUMTV010000191.1 GCA_030531025.1 Turicibacter sp. | reverse complement strand
TGTTTCCTCCACTGGTAGGGAGTTCAAGGCAGACTATAGTCCAGCTAAAAGTTTTCCGATATGAAAAACTTATCTGGACTTATATACATTTTCAGTTACATATTGATTTGCAATTGTTTGAGCTGTTGACAAATCACCTTGTGCATTTTAAATTCTAATTTTATATTTTCTCCATTAACATAACCTTCATTAGATAGGGCAGTGACGAATCCTTCATACGAATCATCTAAAGCTCCATGTTCCATGTACTGCAATCCCCCAATTGTTTGTACATCTGAGTTTTCATTACTACAAGCAAATAAAAAACTACTAAAAACCATCCCAACACCTAAACACTTTAACATTTTGCTTGCTTTCATCCCATCATCTCCTATTTAATTTATTGTTTATCTTGTTAAAATCAGATGAGTTAAACAACACCTACTTTTATATGAGAAAATAAAAAAACTCTCCGATAGAGAGAGTTGTAGGTATGCTTGAAAAACCCTAATGAGATAGAGTTTATTTCTATTTGAGCTACCATTCTACGAACCTACAAAATCCCCATATCATTCCTACCTTATAAACCAACCCATTAGATTTATGTTTTTCCTACCTGTTGAGTAGTTTTAAATTATAATTACGATATGGGTTTTGAAAAAAAATGTCAAATGCAAAAAAGATTTTTATTTATTATACATTTGCGGGTACCGAACGGTGGGCAAGACCAATCACAACATCATCAAGATGTAGTAAGCCAATACTTAAAAAAATGCAAACCGTTAAATTTTCACCGCATCGAGCAATGGCAATTTTTCCACCAGCATTTAAACCAGTTGCTTTCATAGCAACTTGCATAATCGCATCACGTGTAGCTCCAGCAACGGCTCCATCTAAGATAAATGACTCTTTCGTTACATTTGTTTTACGTGAAGCAATAATGGCACGCTCAATAATTTTAGGAATTGACTGAATTAAGTTTCCACCAATATCAACAGCAGTGGCATGAATACCCTGTTCTTTTAATTCACGTACTAATTGTTCCTCTTCAGTTCGAGAGGCAGTCATTGAGACTTTAACTGCTGCTTTTGCTACATCTAAACTATTATATGTTTTCATCTACTGTTACCTCCTTAAGCTACAATTTAAGGTTACACCTTTTTATTAGAAAATACAAAATAAAAATTCAAAATTATAATTAAATAATAAAAAAAAACACTGATTCAGTGTCTTTTCCATTTATAGTGCCCTTTAGAAATTAAGAGGTATGAGAAAGAGAAGAAAGGTGAGCTCTAGGTGAATGTCTAAGTTGTGCTCCCTAATATTATGGATCCGTTTATTTAATATATACAATAGAAATTCATTTTTTCAAAAAAAACACCATTGCCGGTCAATGGTGTTTTAGGAATGTAGGTAAAGATAAGGAGTGTGAGCACAACTGGCTCAAATCTATTATACGTTCTATTGAAATTACCTTCAACAAAATCTATCTAAAGGAGGAACAATTGCAACACGTCTATTAAAAAAAGACGACGATTATGACAATTTACATAAGTTTCCGACATAAAAATAAGTGAAAACGTATGTGAAAATGTGTATCATGAGTTATTTTGTAGATAAGAACGTATATCTTAAAATAGGTTAGGATCAATCTTATTTTTCGTTGAACTTAATGAGTGGTGGGCTGGTCCAGTAATAATCTCACCTTTATAAGAGAAGCGTGAACCATGGCAAGGACAATCCCAAGTGGCTTCCGCACGATTGAAGTTTAATTCACATCCTAAATGAGGGCAGGTAATATCAACTACAAATAACTCGTCATTTTCATCTTTATAAACGCCATATTTGCCTTCATCCGTATCAATCACCATTGCTTCTTCACGATTAAGTGATGTCAATTCATCTGCTTTTTGAAGTTTTCCTTTTAATAATTGAAAAGCAACTTCTGAGTTGTAAAACACAAGGTTTTTGAATTGAGCTCGAATGTTTTTACGTTGAGGGTTAAATAACGATTCCCATGGATTTTCTTTTCCTAATATTAAATCATGAAGGAGTAGGGCAGAGACCGTACTATTTGTCATTCCCCATTTTTTAAATCCAGTCGCGACATAGATCTCATCGTTTTCTTGCATACGTCCGATGAATGGAATTTGATCAACTGTTTTATAATCTTGTGTCGACCACTCGTAAGCAATTTCATCAATATGAAAGTTTACCTGTGCAAATCGTTCTAATGTTTCATATTTTTTAATAGTATCATCTTCTGTTCCTGGACGATGATTCTCACCACCTACAATGAGAAAATCTTGATATGTTCTAATTGAGCGAGTCGGTTCTTCATATGAAATATACATTCCTTGAGGCATCAGTTTTGATCCTTTACAAGCCATTAAATATGAACGTGATGGCTCAACTTTAGCAAAGATGAGGGCAAGATCATCATAAAATGGGAAGTGTGACGTTTGAACCACTTTTTTCGCTTCAATTTTGACACCTGTTGCTGTCTCAATTAAATAATTAGCATCTTGTTTTTTAAGCTCTACAGCTGGTGTATTTTCATAAATTTCAATATTAGATGATTGTTGTAGTTCATGTAATAAGGAAATGAGATATTTAAGCGGATGAAATTGAGCTTGATTCTCCAAAATTAAAGCTTTCTCGATAGAGAAGGGTAAGTCAAGTTCATCGACTAATCGTCCATCTAAACCTAGTTGCTGGTAGGCTTCAAATTCCTTTTCCAAGATTGGAACATACTTTTGATCTTGGGTGTAAACAGCAGAAAATTTTCGCTCAAAATCACAGTCAATATTTAAATCTTTGATTGTTTGCTCAATGAAATTAATAGCATCTGTTTGAGCATTGGCATAACATTTAGCTTGATATTCACCATAATGATGAATAATCGTTTGGTAATCAAGGTCATGTTGTGCTGTAATCTTAGCCGTCGTATACGCCGTTGTTCCGTGTAAAACACGATCAGAATCAATTAGAGCAATTTTTAAATCAGTATCTTTAAGTAAGTATGCTAATGAAATACCTGCAATTCCGGCACCGACAATACAGACATCAACTGATAAATCATGTGTCAGTGTTGAATATTTTGGTGCTGAAACTGTATCAAGCCATAATGGAACACGCATAAATAAAAACCTCCTATAAATTAGACTAAATATAGTTTTCATCACAAAAAACGAAATATGTATCAATTAACTACAAATAAAGCCTAAAATACCCATAATCCTAATTATGTAAACTTCTAAGTTTACATAATATATATTATAGGAAGTTATATATATTAAATGTTAACCTTTGACATGACACCCTTTCTCATATTATTATTTCAGTTATTTCTTATATTTTTTAAATAACGGAATCATAAATACTGAAAACCACCAAGAGTCACAATAACTTCTTGGGGGGGGGGATAAAATTACATCATATACATTCTATTCTAATACAATCAATTTTTCACTTTGAAAAAATACATAAATTTAATTTGATCTACGAGATTTTAATCATCTGATTTTTCTCATTTTACCCAGCAATCAGATTTATCATAAATTAATTCAGTGCTCTTTTTAAATACTAAACCAATCACAGTTTTTATATTTTTCAAAATCTAATCGAGTTCATCCCTAGATGCATTTCTTAATATATTATAGAATGCGGCTAATCCAACTATATATAAACAGAAATAAAATCTACATTTATCACGACACACTAACTGTTTGATAGTTGTGCCGTGAAAGGCAGACTATAGTATAAAAATGATAACCAATAATTTTCTTTGAATGTAAATCCATGACTGAAGCTAAGTAGCACCAACCTTCATTGATTTAAATTCAAAATTATATTTTTTCATATCGACACATCCTTTATTAAGTCTATTGTAACGGCTTAACTTCAGTGTGTCCATAATTTTCTAAGCAAATGACAACAGACATTGTTGTTCAAGTCTTAAAGAATGCTTATGTTTCTCAAAGACCAAAAACAAGGTTATACTTCATACTGATTTAGGATCACAGTATACAAGCCAAGAGTTTAAAAACTTAACTTTTTTGTGTCCAAAATATTGACCTAGATCCAATTCCTTTTAAAGTTTAATTATAATCATGATATATATAAGTAGCGATAAGTTTTTCATAGTTGAAAAACTTTTAGCGCGACTATAGTTAGCCTTTCTACCAAAAAGACTAATCAACTAAGCCTGTTTCTTAGAATGTGAAATATATTTCGCTATGTATATATATCCATAAAACTGACAAAATCTATTTTAGACCACTAAATAATTATTTACTCTGTATTAAAAAAGATCTATTTTTTTATAGATCTCTTACTTGATTAAACAAATGGGATGTTC
>JAUMTV010000190.1 GCA_030531025.1 Turicibacter sp. | reverse complement strand
CTACTAGGGCTTAAAAATTTTCTATGAAGAAAATTTATCTGGACTTATATATATAGAAGTATAAATTTCTATACCTACTGCTAGGTTAACAATGCTCTCAATGATGGTTGATTAAAACTCCATCTTTATGTTGTGTTTACTCTTTTTAAACGTTATCCCTTGCCAATGTCGTAACTGACGTAAATATAATATGACTCCTAATCCTCCAGTTACTATTTCAGCAATAGGAAAAGCCCACCATGTATAATTCAAACCAATTTTTGATAGCAACCAAAAGATTGGAATTAAACAGAAAATTTGACGAGTTACAGATAATACTACACTTGGTATCGCTGCGCCAATAGCCTGAAAGAAGACAGGAGCCATCAACGATAATACTGCTGGAAGAAAGCTAAGACCTATGATACGGAAAGCTCCCTCACCAATAGCAAGAACTTCAATATCAGTCGTGAAGATTTCTAGAAGCTGTCTTGGAATCAATTCAAAACATGCAACCCCTATTAACATCAGGCCCATACTTAGGGTAACTGTATTTTTCATAATTCGTTTACATCTCTCATAAGCTTTCTGGGCATAGGTATAACTAAGTAGTGGTACAATACAAGTTTGAAGTCCTGATAACGGAATGAAAAAGAAAGATTGAACTTTATAGTATAGACCTAATACTGTCACTGCTGAATCAGAAAACCCTGCTAAAATAACATTCAGCGCTACAATGTAGACAGTATATAACATCTGCATGAAGATGGACGGATATCCTAATAAATAAATTTTCTTTACATAATCATAAATCTCTACTAGTTTTGGTGGTTTATAAAAACCACCAATAGTAATCACTGCTGCAACGAATTGTCCTGCAACTGTTGCATAGGCAGCACCTGCTATTCCCATTCCTTGAACAGGGCCCCATCCAAAAATCAAAATAGGATCAAGTAAAATGTTCGTAATTGCACCTAGAATTTGTGCAATCATAGGAAGTTTCATATTACCCGATGCTTGGTGTACCTTCGACCAAATACTTTCAAGAAAAATACCTAGACTTCCGACACAAACGATATTACCATACGTGACAGCAAACTCAATAACTTCTAGTGATTCTGCAGAAGTCATAACATAAGTACGCATTAGCCATATGCTAAAAATTGATAATAGAAACCAACTAAATACCGCTAAAAATGTTCCTGTTCCAGCAGTCTTATGTGCTTTTTCAACTTCCCCCATTGCATAGTGCTGGGACATTTTTATGTTTACACCTATCCCTGTACCTACTGCTATTGCGATAATCACTAATTGAATAGGGAATAGAATCGAAAGTGCTGTTAGACCATCTTTAGAATACTGTCCAACGAAAAAACTATCCACAATATTATATAACGCTTGAATAAGCTGTGCTAGCATTACCGGTGGTGCAATACGTAGTAAAATACGCCAAATGTTCTCCGTCTCAAATAAACTAATTTCATTTGTGCTTTGTCTCATGTTACTCTTACCATACCTTCCTTTACTAATCATGTTAAGTGAATTTCTAATATTAATTTTTTGACAATTAATACGTCTATTTTAATAAGAGACAATATCATATGTCTCCTATTTACAATAATTAAAATCAATACTTAAAAATAAGACTGTTATATGATAGACCACTAAAATTAAATTGTCAACGAGAATGAGATGAGGTTTCGATTGTATGCCGTCCGCTTTAAGACAGTATACTATGAAGTCTTTTCTTAAACATATGAACCACTTTTGTAAAACATTGGTTTTGAGAACCTGATTATTTTATTTTTTCATGAAATAATGGTAGAGTTGATCGATAAAAAAACTAGTTCTTATATAAGAACTAGTTTTTAGCAGAAATCCATGAAATGACATAGTGATTATTAGTTTCTAAATACGGATTTTGTACATTAAATGTTCCATCATATCCTTTTTCAAGCATCGTTAAATGAAAATGACAAAGAGCGATACCTAAATCAATATACTTAAAATGATGTTCTTGATCAATATAGAAATGAAAATCAGCTCCTTGCTTAACGACTCGCCATGGTTGTTTATTTAATGCAGATGGAGCTAATCTAACATTTTCTAATGCTTCAAAATAATCTCCCGCTTCTGACTCTGTTAATGATGTCTCAAAGTTTTGTTTAAAAAATAACTTCGAAAATTCTAAGCGGTGATGTGAATTACGAGAAATTAAAGACTCGATGAAACGTTTCTTATCTGCTTCATATCCAACAGGTGAAACAATCGGAAAAATTTCATTTTCTTTGACTTCCATCACCTTACTAAAGTTCGTTTTATTAAATGTTCCACCCATCCAACAGGTTCCAAGTCCCTGTGATGTTAAATAGAGAATCAATTGTTCAAAAGCATATCCGATTGCTAATAAATCAAATTCGGATTTCTCGCATGCTACACCAACAAAATCCTGTGCATCTTTGATCATCCCATACGTTCCAAGCTTAATCGACTGATTTTTAAATTCTGACATCTCAATAAATTTAAATCTTGGTTTAACTGTAAAAGGTGTACTAACATCTTGAAATGCTTGTTTAATTTGATGAATCAGCTCAGGTGTTAAAGAACGATTTTGATACGTTCTAACAGAATATCTTTGTTTAATCAAATGGCTAATACTATCAGTGAATGTTATCATTCATCTCTCTCCCTATCACTTATTTTAAAATTAAATCACTCACGTTTAAACGTGTCGTTTCATATCCTAGATTTGCTGCTTTACCAATTGAAATGAGGACAAGTGGAACATATTGCTCAGCTAAATCATAATGTTTAGCTAGCGCCTCTTTATCAAAACCTCCCATGCAAACCGTATCCAAACCATGAGCTTTAGCTATTAACATCAATTGCATGGCAAAAAGTCCACCATCAAAACGTGCAATCTCTTTTAAAGCTTCTTCTGATGCATGGGGATAAAGTTGCATAACACCTTGAATATAATTTTGTGCTGCTTCATGAGTCATTAATCCTTCATCCATTGATTTTTGAGCAATTGCCTCTGCATTTTCATAAGCTTTTGCATCTCCAATAATTGCAATAGTCGCTGATGATGTTTCAACTTGTTCTTGATTCCAAGCAATCTTTCGAATTACCTTTTTTTCTTCAGAGGTATCAATAATAATAAATCTCCATGATTGAAGATTATGCGAAGAAGGTGCTGTTGATGCTTCTTGTAACATTTCTAAAATTTTTTCTCTTGAAATTTTATAAGTCGGATCATATGAGCGGATAGATCGTCTTTGTTCCATCACTGCTTTCAAAGAATCATTGATGATCATGATGAATACCTCCTGAGTTTCAGTTCTCTATTTTAGTGATGATTATTTGAAATGATTTCTGTAATTTATTATATCCAGTTGCAGCTTATTAAATAACTGCCATCTCTTAAAAGACACTAGATTCATACTCTCGAACTCTTTTTTTCCCATTCATCCTTTAACTTCAAATCATTAAAAATTAAATCTGCATCACGATCATCTAACATTCGAAAACAAACTTTTTCTTTTTTGTGGATAATAAAATAATCATTCATTGGTTTGATTCTTGGTCTTAGGTCTGAACAAATTTCATGCTGGCAAAGATGTAATAAAAGCTTTTTATAATTAATCTCTTTAACTTTACACCATAAATAGTAGTGCATAATAACCTCATTTTCATCAAAAATCGTGGAATCAGCTTCTTCTCCATCTGTTCGTATACAATTAAGTTTTTTCATGAGAGATTTTGATTTCATATAATTTCTTAATCGTGGACGCATTAAGACATCTGTTTTCTTTTCTTGGTAAACATTAACAACCAAAATAACATCATCTTGTGGATGAAAAAAATGTTCAAATAACCACAGTGCCTTGTGATAACAGTCTGAAATATATTCTTCATCATCAGTAAAATAATTACTTAATCTAACTGTTAATGTCTGCTTCTCAACATATCCATATAGCTGTAAACTTGGAAAATTATTTTTCAAATAGTTTCTTAAATTCATCTATTCACCTCATTAATCAAAGAATTGATAATTTTTTGAAATATCTCCTTCTTCATGTTATAAAAACACGATAGATACCTATTGTTTTAACTTTGGTGTCATACTTGGATTTATAATCAAGCATCTTAAATATGCCTTTTTAATTATTTATTAATTAGCTTTTATAAATAAAAAAGCTTAATGACTACTTGAATTTATTAGCCATTAAGCTTACCTACTTTAGTTTATTGTACTTATTACAAAGTCGATTGCATCTTTTACTGTATCCATTTTTGTATCTAACATTTTTGATTTTGGGTTAGCTGTAATAACCTCTACTTTATATGCTTCCCCTGTAAAACGAATACGATAGA
>JAUMTV010000189.1 GCA_030531025.1 Turicibacter sp. | reverse complement strand
CGTCCAGGGGTCACCTAGCGATTTCTGAAAGAAATCTACTCCTCCTTTGCTAGGGTATGGGGTCACCTACCATTTTCGAAGAAAATGGATCTACCACTAGTAGGGAATGGGTCACCTAGCGATTTCTGAAAGAAATCTACCCCTCCATTGCTAGGGAATGGGTCACCTAACGATTTCTGAAAGAAATCTACCCCTCCATTGCTAGGGAATGGGCCCACAGCAGTGAGCATGGCGAACAATCCTCCTTTGCTGGGGAATGGATCACCTACCATGCGAAGCATGTTTCCTCCATTAGTAGGGCTTAAAAGTTTTCCGATATGAAAAACTTATCTGGACTTATATATATTTATAATGAAATGAGGATTGATCATATGGCTATTCAAAAACTAACGATTCCACAACTTAAAGTATTCTATGATGAGCATCTGACACGTGATTTTCCAGCCAACGAACGACGTAGTTACGAAAACATAAACAAGCTCATGAAGCACAATCGTTATGAAGTATTTGGTTATTTTATAAACAACCGTTTAGTCGCTTATGCTTGTATCGCTAAATCTACTAAACATGCTTACTATCTGTTAGATTACTACGCCGTCATTCCAAGTTATCGAAATCAACAAATTGGAGGAACCTTTTTAAAGGCATTAGCCACTCTCTTACCTGCAGATGGGTTAATTATTGAAGTCGAGACTCCTGATCTGGCACCGACACCTTTAGAATATGAACTTCGTCAACGACGTGTCAACTTCTATCTCAATAATGGCGCGATTAAAAGCCGAGTGAGTGGTGAATTATTTCATGTTCATTTTACGATTCTTTATTATCCGATTCATGAAACATTAACAAATGAGCAACTCTTAACTGCCACCGAGGAGCTTTATCAAGAACTTGTCCCTATCAATCTTTATCAAAAATATGTTCACTTACATTGTGTCTAGAGGATCTCTAGACCTTTTTAATCTGGTTTAATTTCCATCGTTTGCTGATAACGATCATACTTTAAAAAATCTTTTTTTGTGACTTCAATGGTGATAGGACAAGTATATTGATAAGTTTCATAATACCTCATGATTTCATTTAGTAGTGATTGATCTTGCGCTAAAAAAGAAGTCCCATGATCTTCAAAAAAATCGAATCGATTCGCATTAGCTAAGTGAATGAGACCACACGTCTTTCATGTGCTTTGAAAAAAGATTCTAATTGACAATCTAGTCCAACAGTATTTAATCAACGACAGACCATTATGGTATGACATGTATCTAAAACAGAGTAAAAGCGATGAGGTAAATTTAATGCTTCTCTTAACCAACTCACAAATTCAGGAACTGTTTCAATTGAAGCATCTCGAAAATGAATTTTATTTTTTTGTTGTAGCACTGAAACAATCGTGACGTTTTCTAAATAAAATAATATGTCTGGATATTGATGAACTAACTGATTAATCTCTGTTAAATAGTCCTCACGTAATAAGGGAGTCTCTTGAATTTTATGACTTTGCCCTCCAAAATGAAAAATGACAGGTATCGCTTGATGCGTTCTGGTTGCCATCATTAGTGCTAGCTCACAAGTTTGATGAATAATTTGATTCGTTTTAGGATGTAAGATGTCATCCCAATCAATATCTTCTCCTTGATGAAGGGGGGAATGAATGACTTTAATTTGAGCTTCTGGATAGTGTCTTAAATAGGCAAAAAAGGTTGGATATGATTTGGATCATCGATAAAGTCTTGTAAGAGCTGAAGTTCAATATTCGAATTCAATGAACTTGCTACTTGAAATTCTCCTAGTTTAGGAGAAACTTTAATATAAATATTTTCCATTGTGATCACCTCGACAGTGTTATCATAGCACAAATTAATACCATTCACCATTTAATGGTAATTTTTATCGGCCATCTACTAACAAATTACTGATAAAGAGCCATCTAACACTAACTAAGTGTAAGATGGCTTTTTCTTATCTTGCAAATTTTTCAAACCTTCTGATTAAAAAGATGACTCTAACTTAAAAATATTTTCATTTTAAAAGAAGATAACACTAATTCTTAACGTATAGCATGTCAGGAGGTGAAATTCATGCCAATAAAAACAAAGCTCGTCTCTATTATTCAACGTGCTGAAACTTTAAAAGCTAGTGATATTCATTTCATTTTAAAAGATGATCAAATGCTTGTCCAGTTTCGAGTCGGAGTCTTTATGATTCCTCATGAACCGATGTCAACGTCTTCGTATGATCAACTACTTGCCTACATTAAATTTCAAGCTTCTTTAACACTGACCCATCCACGTCAACCACAATCAGGTCTTTTAAAACTTGAAACAGATGATACGACCTATTTTGCACGGGTCTCCATTTTACCTACATCTCACTATCAAAGCCTTGTTTTACGTTTAATCAATCATCAACAAAAGAAAACACTCGATGAAATTCCGTATTTTATCCAAAATGCTGACGTTTTAAAAGATATGGCAACGATGCAGGCTGGATTAATCCTTATAAGTGGCCCGACAGGATGCGGGAAAACTACCACAACTTATGCTTTCATTGATTACTTAAAGCAACACTTAGGAAAAAGTATTGTGACCATTGAAGACCCCATTGAATATCAGCAACCTGACATTGTGCAAATGCAAGTAAATGAAAGCCTTGGCATGACGTATGACGTTGGTATTAAAGAAATATTACGTCATGACCCTGATGTCATTATTATCGGTGAAATTCGAGATGCGCAAACGGCTCACCAAGCTTTAAGGGCAGCCTTTACGGGACATCTTGTGATTTCAACCGTCCACGCTAAAAATATCATTGGAACGATTAACCGGCTTCGTGATTTAGGGCTTTCTTTACAAGAACTTGAACAAGCAATTGTTGGTGTCGTGAATCAACGTCTCATTCAAAAGGAAGATGAGCGTAAAGCAATTTTTGAAATTTGTTTTGGAGAGCAGCTCGATCATTTATTTTCAAACCTTCACCAAGAAAATATTTACTCACTTCCTTATAAAACACTTGATGAGGAGTTATTTGAATGTCAGCATCACGTCAGTTAAAAAATTATTGGACCTTAAGCGTTCAACAAAAGTTTCTTTCACGCTTCAGTCAATTACTTGAACAAGGCTTTTCAATGGCTCAAGCTCTTGAAATTATGACTACTCTTTTCAAACAAGAACCGATTCACTTTATCGCTTCACGTTGTGCCAGTGGCAAACCATTTGCTACGATTCTTGAAGAATGTCATTTCGAAAAACGAATTGTTTATATTATTCGCTGTAGTGAGCAGGCCGGATTCCTGCTTCAAGGAATACAAAAATCGGCCGATTACAGTCAATATCAACTTCAAAGCAAAACTGAACTTAACAAAAAACTTCGCTATCCATGCTTTTTATTTGCTTTAATTATCGTTATTTTAGCAGGTATCTATCTCTTCTTCTTTCCTCAACTTGAGAGCTTTTATCAAAGTTTTAATATTGAAGGCGACCAAAGCTTATTAAACACCATTCTTTCTCTCATTGGAATCACACTTCTTATCTTCTTAAGTGTAGGTCTGTTCATCTTTCTTATCTTGAAATGGAGGCATACTTTGTTTCAAGAGAGTATTAAAAAACTTTTATTTCACTGCCCCCTTTTAAAACAATTACTTCAAAAAATTTTCTCTTATTACTTCAGTAGTCAATGGCTCGTTTTTTTAAATTGTGGGCTTCCACTTAAAGAAAGTCTCTTAATGATGCGAGAGTTTGAAGAAATCTACATGATTCAAGCCATTATTCACGAATTTGAAAAACAATTAGAAGCAGGAATCCCCCTTCAAATAGTCATTCAAAATAGTTGTTACTTCACGCCTTACTTTAAGCTCATTATGAAGCATTCATTAGAAATCGGCCAAGTTCAATCCGAACTCAAACATTACACCAAAAACGAGATGACAGCTCTAACTGCTCTGCTAAACCAGACATTTAAAGTCATTCAACTCACCTTTTTAATGCTCATTGGTGTCATTATTATTTTAATCTATCTTAGTCTATTACAACCGGTCTTTCAAATGACCGAACTCATTTAAGCTTAGGAGGAATTTATTGATGAAACACTTGATTAAACATAACCAAAAAGGATTCACTTTAATTGAAATGATGATTGTGATGATCATCATCAGTATTCTAGTGTTACTTATTATCCCAAATGCGTCAAACGTTTTAACAACAGCTAACGAAAAAGGATGTGAAGCCTTCCAAAAATCTGTGACAGCGATACAAACTTCAAATAAATTAATGGGGAAAGATGATATCAATGACGGAATCTCAGTTGAAGAAGGACAAAAAGTCTGTGGAAGTAGTTATACTATTCCTAACTTTGAATAATGCTAGCTAATCAAAAAGCCTTCAC
>JAUMTV010000006.1 GCA_030531025.1 Turicibacter sp. | reverse complement strand
AGAAACTTACGCACCATATTTGCGTTATATATGAAAATAACCTTGATAACCAAGGCCATTATACCAAAATTTTATAATTATTCGTGTCTTTTCTGTATATTTTGTCGTTTTTTAGGTAAGAATGCGTTTTTTTAAAAAATAAAAAATATTAGAAATCAACGCTCTAACACTTTAATTTATAACTTTAAAAGATTTTCGTATCTTCTTTTATTTTCTCTACAAAATAACCGTACTTATAAGATAGAGTATAAAAACTATTTAAACTAGCACTAATATAATTTTTATCATTATGTGAGATTAATCATTAGATTCCCTGAAAATTCTCCTTCTAATAAGAATTGAATTTGATTAGTTTCAAGCTCGAATAAGTTTACCTCATACGGAAAATCATCTTTTGTGAGTGAATACATTAAGTGATTCTCTTGATTATATAGAGTTAGACTAAAGTTCTCTCCATTGATCCCACCACTTATCTCTCATTTTCTCATAGTCTTTAAGCTTTAAGTTATACTCCTTTGATCCTTTAAAACTACCAAACTTTAACTGAATTTCATCTTTCTTTTGAATATAAAGATTAGTGCTAGTATATTTTTATTAGGAAATATATTTATGATTTAAAACTTAATAAATTCCGCATTGATTTAAAATAAAACTAATTAGCTATCAGTATCTAATGGACAAAAAACATTAATTAACCTATGGCTTATAACATAAACTAGTAATTATTATCACTCATAAATGAATTAACTATATTATTAAGATAAAATGATTGACTAAACAACTATGATCTAAATTCAATTCATCAAACAATTAACTAAATTCATCCCAAAATAAATAGTTGAATTCCTAACTCTAATAAAAAATACAGTCAAACGACTGTATTTTTTATTCTTTAAATTTAGTTATCCATTAAGAGAAGAACATCACAATTAATGATCCCCAAACTGTTAATAAAATATTTCCAACTGCATATGGAATTGTATATCCAAGAACAGGTGCATTACTTTTTGCTTTTTCACAAAGTCCTCCAACTGCAGCGGTTGTTGTTAAAGCACCTGCCGTCGCTCCTAAAATGACTGGAGCTGAAAATTTAAAGACATACTTTCCAAGAAAAATTCCTGAGAAGGTTGAAATAGCTGTGACTAACATTCCTGCAAAGAAGAAGCTTAATCCTGAACTTTGTAATCCAGCAACAAAGCCTGGACCTGCATTAATCCCAACAACAGCAACAAAAGCAGCTAATCCAACATTACTTAAAAACCAACTTGCTCCTGATGGCATACGCCCAATCGTTGGTCGGCGAGAGTGAATATATCCACAAATTAATCCCATAATTAAGGCACCACCGCTAGTTGATAACGTAATCCCAATCTTACCAATCATTAAAGCTGGCACTCCAATTAATCCACCAAGTAAAATACCTAATCCAACAAACGTCATATCTGTTTCATCTGATTGGCGCACTGCTTTTCCAAGAGGAAAGACTAATTCTTCTACCTCATCAACTGGCCCTGATAATTTCAACACATCGTGCTTATTAATAACCGTATCTAATGTGTACGCTATCTCTTCACCTGCACGCTTTAATTTTGAAATCATGACTCCTCTTGTTAAAATATTTTCTTGAATATCTTGAATTGACTTTCCAATGACCTGCTGTGTCTTCACACAAATTTCTAATGATTCTGTTCTAAAGTTTACAAGTTGATGATCAAAGATTTCATCACCTAAATCTAAAAGTTTAATTTGTTGAACATCTTTTTCTTTAAAAGCAATTGCCACACAGTCGTTAACATGAAGTTGAGTACTTGTTGTAGCTTTAAATACTTGATTATCACGTTTCACTTTTATAATAAAGCATTGAATATTTTCTTCGCATAATTGTGCTTCAATCTCAGAAACTGTGCATCCTGCATATTTGTCATTTATTGCATACATACGATATAAAACATCACTAGCATGTGAACTGACAAACTCATCTTCGAGAGATTCTCTTGCTTGTTGATCAAGTTTGAAGCATTCTTTTTCTAAATCAACTTTTAAAATTTTTGGACCAAACGTTGTCAAAATAAACGTACAACCAAGCGTTCCAAAAATATAAGTAACAGCATATCCAACAGGAACAAAGTCCATCATCTCTTTTTGATTAAATACATCCATCTTAGAAATTGCATCTTGAGCAACTCCAATGACTGATGATTGTGTTAAGGCACCCGCTGTTAATCCACCTGCTTGCCCAGCATTGAATCCCATCATTTTTCCAACAAAAATAGCAGAAATAAATCCAATGACACAAATTAAAACGGCAAAAAGAACTTGTGAAATTCCCTCTTTTTTTAATCCTTTAAAGAATTGAGGACCCGCATTATACCCTAAGGTAAATAAGAAAAGCAAAAAGAACACTGCTTTTACTGTGTTATCTACTGTAATTCCTAATTGGCCAACAAAAACACCTGTGACTAAAACTCCTGGAACCGTCCCAATCTTAAATGAACCAATCTGGATTTTTCCAACTGCATATCCAATGGCTAATGTTAAAAATAGCGCTAGTTCTGGATATGACTGAAGTACCTCAACCAACCATGACATCTCTCTCACCTCATAATAAGTTCTTCATTAAAAGAGAAAACTCCCTTTTATATTTGCCTTAGATTCTCTCTATCTCGACAAATTTCTTCTACATGTCGAATTTATTATAATAGCAAATATCATAAAGTCAACCATTTTTTTCAAAATGGTCAATAAAATTGCGAAAATAAAAGAGGAGCTCATAAAAACTCCTCTTTTAAAATGACTTTATTTTTAACATCTCTATAGAAACAGAAAAGTATTTTACAATTTTATAACAGGCTTGGGTGTAAATCCGCTTTAATACTAAGACAGACTATCGTCCAGGGGTCACCTACCATGCGAAGCATGTTTCCTCCATTAGTAGGGCTGATAAGTTTTTTACGATGTAAAAAACTTATCTGGACTTATATAGTCAAACATAGCTACCTATCACTTTTTAAAATTTCCTTTTTACATATAATCAACTTTAACTCTAACATCTTGAATCATAAAGTGCGATGAACTCATCTGCCAAGATCCAATTAAAATATTGTAATAATCTTTTATTCCGCTGACATCATGTAAAACAATAAATTGACACTCAACAAATCTCCAGTCATCAATCGGCTCTGTTTTAATTCGGCGCTCAATCAGAGAACTTCCCTCAGATTCAATATATTCAAGTGCCACACCAACTTCATCTCCACTTATATGACGATAAAAGAACGATAAACTTACTACATCACCTATATGCATAGCGGGTAACTTCATCTGCAACATTTTCTTTGCTTCACGGTCACCTTTTATCTCTAAAATACCACTCGTGTGCCACTTCCATTGATTCGCTCCTTCATTATTAATCGATGGATGTAAACAAGTGATATAACTTACACGGTTATTTAAAAAATAACTTTTAATTTTTCCGCCACTTCTTAATACCTGACGATGCATTAAAATATTCGTACTAATAAAATCGATTCCCATCTCAATGAGGTCTTGCATCTGTTCACCAGAGTCAACCGTCCACGTATTCACAACGACCCCTTTCGAATGTGCATACTCAATCATCTCTTTAGAAACTTTCTTTTTATAACTATCAATTCCCATTTGGTAGTTTGCACAATAATCTATATTCTCATGAGTTAAGTCAGCTAACCATTGAATTTGTATGTCATCACTTTGCCTTCGAACTTCTGTCACAATCTCTTTTGAAAAAGAAATAATCATCACTTGATTTAAATCTCCAAAATTTCTGATGAGACGTAGTAATTGAAAAACAGAATTAGGCTCCATCTCTTTAATTTCAATGACCGGCAAAAGTCCCCACCTTTTACAAACAATTAAAAACTCCTGTAATGTTGGAATTTTTAGATTAGGATATTTTTTTATTTGATGCCCATCATTCACGAAAAACTCCTTCAACTCCTCAAGGGAATAACGCTCAGGCTTCCCACTACCTGTAGTCGTCCGATTTAACAAATCATCGTGTAGTAAAATAAATTCCCCATCTTTTGTTTCATGAATGTCACATTCGGCACCATAGTATCCATACTTTCCTGCTAATTCATAAGCAGGCAGCGTATTTTCAGGTGCTAATAAACTAAGTCCTCGATGTGCAATCATTCTAACTTGTGCTGACGTCGGTGCTTTTTTCACATCAGTAACTTCCTTTTTTCGATTATTCATCATCAATGGATCAAAAAAGACTAAATAAAACGAAGCACTTCCTAACAATTGACCAGCGTTGTAGACTTTTAACTCACATGGTATTCGAATATCTACATCTGCAATGTCATTCATAATTTCTACAGAAATCTGACCTGTTTTGGTGGAAATCATCTGATAAGATTTAAATAGCTTTCTATCCTTTATTATTGTTGTACCTATCTTCACCGTTAAGCCTGATAAATCAAGTAACTCCTCTTCTAATAGTACTTTAACTTCAATTTGACACTTATCTTCAACAAAAGGTATCCGACAAATCACTTTCTTTTCTTGATTCAAAGCTAATGTTAAATATTTTTTATACATCCCCTCACCTCAAATCACACTTATCGTTAAAGTATACAAAATAGTTTTCTTAGATATGCAAAAGAACTCTATGAAACTTAATTGTTCATAGAGTTCTTCTTTATAATAAATCAACTAATGTATATTGGGAAAATTCATGAATAAATTGATCTAGTGCTTTTGATGTAATGTGCTTTAGCTTACATCCAGACGATAGTAAAGGACAACTATGTGGATTATTGAAACATTCAATGATGTTCATATTATCCTCAGTCACTTTTAATACTTCTCCTAAATTGATGTCGCTTGGATTTAAACCAAGTTTTAATCCACCACCGCGACCTTTCATCGAAGTAATATACTCTGTTTTTCCCAGATGATGAATCACTTTTTTCATATGATGTTCTGATGTATTTAACGCCTTTGCTAATTCTTCAACGGTACATAATTTATCACTATGTTGTGCTAAATAAATTAACGCACGAAAACTATAGTCACTAAATTTAGATAACTGCATGGTTACACCACCTTTAGATTAATTATACACTAGAAAATTATCTCCTTTATATAAAAATATCTTTGGTAAATTCGCCAAAAATTAAATGTGTATTTAATTTGAATATTTAAAAACTTCATGTTATTCTAATCATGCGAACCAAAAAAATCATTTATAAGGAGAGATTCTCATGTTAGATCAACAAACAATTGAAGTGATTAAAAGTACAGTCCCTGCCTTAAAGGCACACGGTTTAGATATTACAACAACATTCTATAAAAATATGTTTGAACAAAACCCAGAGGTAGCACCTTTATTTGATATGGCGAAACAAAAATCAGGTGAACAACCAAAAGCTTTAGCGATGACTGTATTAGCAGCTGCACAAAATATTGATAATTTAGGCGCTATTATGCCAGTTGTCAATCGTATCGCTGTTCGTCATTGTGACTGCGGAGTAAAAGAAGAACACTACCCAATTGTCGGAAAGCATTTATTAGCTGCCATTAAAGAAGTATTAGGAGATGCTGCTACAGATGAAATTATTGACGCATGGGCAAAAACATATGATGTCATTGCGAAAGCCTTCATCGATGTTGAAAAAGAAATTTACAACTCACGTCAATAAAAAGACCATTATACCTTTTGAATAAAGAAATAATATTAGATAAATAATTAATGACTTATTTATCTAATACCTAACTGGTCATTAAAAATTGCTAAGCTTGAAAAGAAGATTAAAGCCAATATGACAAATGCTATATTCTCTAACTGAAACCATTCAGCAAACATTAGACAAACTATTAAATAGATTAAATATGTATACTTCATAACTCCTCTAGTATTTACTGAGTTATTATAATCCATATTAACATGTTTCAAAATTTAATTGTGATGCTGACAGCATACTATAATAAGTACACTAAAAAATCCCTTCATATTAAAAAATATGAAGGGATTTTTCTTAATTTTTAAAGACAGAAATTGAAGAAAATAACTCTTTATTAATTCGTATTTGGTTATTATCTTTTTTTGTATTAAAAGTTCGCAAACAGAATACTTTTTCTCCTTTATTAATAAACACTTCTACGAAACTATTATCAACAAATACATCAATCTGTACTCTCTCTTTCATATCAATTGAACATTGACGTAAAAATCCGTAATCTTCATCGACTTTGATTAATAATGGTTGACGATCAATACTTATCTTCTGACTTTTTGTATCTACTTTTAATTGCCAGTAATCTGATAACTCCCCAAATTGAATACTCGTCATGGTTTCATCTACTTTTACAACAGTTGTAAAATGATAGGCATTAGTATCTATTGTAAACTCCTTCCTTATACATTCTTCAATCTTATTGAATTTTTCCAATAACTCTTTTACAACAAAAGTTTTTAATTGATTATTTTCAATATGTAAATAACGTGGTGTTGTTAATCCATGTTTCCACATGTCTTTATCACTATGCAGAGGTTGCTCTCCACATCCAAACCATCCAATCATCAATGGCTGCCCAGAGGCTCCTCTAAAGATTTGTGGAGCATAGAAATCAAATCCAGCATCAATTTCATCCATTGACTCAACAATAAATTTATTTTTTTCTAAATCTAATGTTCCAACTAAATAAATTGAAGAAAAACGATTATGATATTTTTCGTCTTGTTTTTCAAGTCCCATTGGAGAGACAATCAACACATCTTTACCATCTACCTCCATATAAGCAGGACATTCAAGCATATATCCACAATCTATATCTAATGTTAACGGTCCACGATAAGTCCAGTTCTCTAAATCACCATGACTTTCATAAATTAAAAGTGTTCCTTTATCTTCTTCTGACCATGCTCCTAATAACATAAAATATTTTTCGCCTCTTTTAAAAACATATGGATCGCGAATTTCACCTTTGAATCCTTCAGGAGATCCATCAATAATTGGATTTTTAAGTGATTTTTTGATTTCTCCTTCCTTATTCATAATTGCAACTGCCTGTTTAGGTATTTTCCCATAAGGTGTCTTATAATTAGCCGTATAAAAAAGATAAAGTAATCCATCTTTTTCAATAGCATTTCCTGAATATGCCCCATTTTTTTCATATTCTTGATCAGGTATTAGAGCCACATCACAATCTTCCCAGTTAACTAAATTCTTTGATTTAACATGTCCCCAATGTTTCATTCCATGATTAGGTTCAAATGGGAACCATTGATAAAAGACATGATATTCATTATTATAGTAACTTAACCCATTTGGATCATTCATTAGTCCACATGGTGGATAAATATGATATCGGGGTAAATAATCCGTTTGACTGACATATTCTTTTAATTCATCTAAATATGCTTGGTGTTTTTCTTCTAAATAAGTATATTTCTCAAATGTCTTAAACTTCATAATCTACATCTCCTTTTATTAGTAAAGAAGGATAGAATATAATCTCTATCCTTCTTTACCCATTTAATTAGTCTTAACACCTATAGTTTTATTGATAATTAATAAGAAAATAATTGGTAAACTGAAAGCTAGTATATTTCCAATAATATAATAAATAAATACTGTTGGTTCAACGATAGTCATTCCTGGAATAACTGTTAACGCCATTCCATTTGCTTTAACATCGAATAACTTCATAAAAGCACCTGAGATAAATGCTGAAGTCACTGCACATAAGAAAGGCGTAATTGAGTTCTTTAAATTCACAGCAAAAATGGCCGGTTCTGAAATACCAAATAATGTTGGGATAAATGAAGAAATAGCAACCTCTTTATCACGAGAACGTTTATATAATAAAAACATTCCAATCGCTGCTCCACCTTGAGCAAGAATTGCTACTGACCATAATGGTTGAATATAATTCACACCATTTTGAGCTAACAACTGCATTTCAATAGGTTGAATAGCATGCTGTGTTCCTGTAACATTTAATGGCATTAATGAAGCCGCAAAAATACCAGCCCCAATAAATCCCCAATCATTATATAAGAAATCAACCGCCACTCCTAACCAATGACCAATTAAATTTCCTAAAGGTCCAAATACTAAGAATAATGCTAACCCTGACGATAAAATTGTTAATGCTGGAACAAAAATAAATGAAACAACTTGAGGAACAATTTTCTTAAAGAATTTCTCCGCATGTGCTAAAAATAAAGCTGTTAAAATAGCTGGGAATACTCCTCCTTGAAAACCAACTTGTGGAATTTGGAATCCAAGTAAATTCCAATACTGAGCTTGATCTGGATTTAAAGCAAAAGCATTAGCATCCATTAATGAAGGACTTAACATTGCCCCTCCAATGACAAGTCCAAGAACAGGATTTCCTCCGAATCGTTTCACTGCTGAGTACATAATAATTAAAGGTAAAAATCCAAAGGTTGCACAAATAATATTTAAGAATTCACAAAAATCATTAATCAAAGGATTTTGTTGTGCAAATGACTGCTCCATACCAAATAATCCCGTTGTTGTTAATAATGAACGAACCCCTAATAAAATCGCTGCTCCAACAAAGGCTGGAATAATCGGAATGAATATATCAGAAAATATTTTAAATCCTCGTTGCAATGCGTTTAATTTTTCAGTTCCGTCACTTTTTACATCGGCTAGTGTAGCAGAACTTAAATTAGCTTCTTGTAAAAATCCCGCATACACTTCTTCTACTACACCGCTTCCAAAAATGATCTGAAGTTGGCCACTATTGAAGAAAACACCTTTAACCCCCTGAATTTCTTCTAAAGCTTCTTTATTATACTTTGTTTGATCATCTAAAATTACGCGTAACCTTGTAACACAATGCGCAGCATTAGAAACATTTTCTTTACCACCGATATTAGCTAATACTTGTTTAGCAATCTCATTATAATTCATACAAATTCCTCCCTACATCTTCAAATTTGGAACGTTCCATTTTGTTGCTAAAAATAAAATTTGGAACGTTCCAAATTTGTATATGGATATTTTATATCGTTCGCATCAAAATGTAAACCCTTTTTTACAAAATATCAATTTATTTAAAAATAAGGTATCTATAATTAGATACCTTTAGATAGTTGTTTTACCTTTTATAAATTCAATGGGAAACTGAATAACTGGTTCTACTCGTTCCTCATCAATAATCTTTACTAATGATTCAACAGCAGTCTGTGCTAATAGTTCAATTGGTTGTCGAATAGTCGAAATTGTATATTGTTCATGCTCATGGCTTTTAGCACCATCATAGCCTATAACTTGAACATCATTTGGAATACTAATGTTTAACTCATTTAGACGCTCGATACAATAGTGTGCATATCGATCAGTTACAGCAAATATTCCATCAAATTTAACTTCATGCTGATAGTGTTTAGTAATAAAATGATACACATGTTGTTCGAAATGCTCTACTTTATTTCTAATATAACAAAGTTCATAATTAATATGATGCTTTTTACAATAATCAACAAAACCACATTGACGCTTATCAACAGCTTCATTATTAGTCTGTGCTTTTCCTACTAACAGAAGATTTCTACAACCAGATTCATATAACTTTTGGGCTGCTAAATATCCTCCTGAATAATTATCACTACTAATCGTTGGAATAGACTCATTAAAAACCCTTTCAATACTCACTATTGGTACATTCGTATTTAAATATGGTTCAATATTACTATAAGTAATAGCAATAATTCCATCAACACGATTCTGTTGTGCCATTTTCAAATACTCTAACTCAATTAAATAGTCATCTTTTGAATTACAAAGTAACATTTTTAAATTATATTTTCTTAGCTCTAATTGAATTCTAAACGCTAACTCAGAAAAAAATGGATTCCAAATCGTTGGTAAAATAAATACTATTGTAGAAGTACGATTCGTTTTTAATCCTCTAGCATTTTCATTTGGTGTATATCCCAGTTCTTTGATTGCTTCTTCAACTTTAATTCTCGAAGATTCTTTTACTTTAATATTATTAATAACATTCGAAACTGTTCCTCTCGAAACCCCAGCACGTTTAGCAACATCATTCATCGTAACCATTCTAATATCTCCTTACTTTAAAAAATAAAATTATATAAACCTTATAAAGAGATAATTCCTCTTTGATTTTATTGCATATTATCAATTAGTGAATGCAGTTACATCATATCAATAAAAATATAAACTTACAAGAGACCTGTATCCATTATACTTCACTATTAAAGTGAAGTAATTATCTACTTTTAGTGTAATCATCAATATACAACATTCAATATGTAAACATTTATTCATTAAAATTAATTTCATTATCTTCGAATTATGATATATTTTATTAATCCAGACTTTTTATAAATCACGTTATAGCTAAATGGGTAATGATTGAGGATTGTCGTTAAAGAAGAACTTACAGGCGCTTTACATCAGGAAGCAATTATTATTCACATTATGTAATGTGATGATCGCTTCATTAACAGTGATCTTGGGTTATAATAAATGTTACTTAAGGAGGTACATTAAAATGAGAGATATTACAAATTCAAAAGGAAAGATTTTCAGACACTTTAAAGGTGATTTATATCTTGTTGAAGATTTTGTTAAGCATTCAGAAACTCAAGAAACAATGGTTCTTTATCGCGCATTATATGGTGAATGTGGACTTTTTGTTAGACCTTATGATATGTTTGTGGAAGAAGTTCCTGAAGGTAAAGTCAATCCAACAGGACAAAAGTATAGATTCCAAGAATATGAAGTTAAAAGTGTCAAATAAGAAAAACGCCTACTTATTTATAAGTAGGCGTTTTTCTATATGGAAACAGAAATGTATTTCACCATTTTATAGCAGGCTTAGTTGAGAATTCTTTTTAATACTAGGTTCTCTACGCTACGTGGCTCAATCTATGATTGAGATCGTAGCTTTCGCCAACTGGTAGGCAAGATAGACTATAGTCTAGGGGTCACCTACCATGCGAAGCATGTTTCCTCCATTAGTAGGGCTTAAAAGTTTTTACGATATGAAAAACTTATCTGGACTTATATATTACTGACTATCAGGTTCTAAAAAAGGTTCTAATACTAAATCTTCAGTGGCTTATTTCTTTTTATTCGCTTTTTTAGATGGTATGACTTCTTTCTTTTGAAGTAAATACTTTTGAATAAATAATTTATGTGCCACTGACATAACTGCTGAGCGAAGAACTTCTGTTTCAAATGTAATCGTCTTTGCAGAATTAGGGTGTAATGATTCACGATCACTAAACACATATTGTAAAGCTTTCTCTAACTCGACACAGAAAAAATCATACGCTTCTTGCGTTGGATATAAATCCACTTGAATTTTAATCATCTCACAGACTTCAGTTAAACTATATACCTGTTTAAATAAGCATACAACAATTAAATACGCCAAGTGCTTTTCCGTATAGCGACGTCCCACGGGTGGAGAAACAACTTTTTGTTTAACATAGTTATTTAACATCGTTGGTGTTAATAGTTTTTCTTCTGGATTTAAATTGAGTGGTTTTAGTACCTCTTCTACATAAGCAATGACTTGATCCTTATACAAAGGAATCGTTGGTAGTTCATCAAATCGCGGACAATGAAACTCTAACATCTCTTTATGATCCATAAATCTTCCTAACTTTCAATTATTTTAATATGTCATGCTTTTTAATCACTTGAATTGCAATACACCCAGGCCCACCTTGTGTCGTAAAAACAGGCGTGAGTACCATCAACTCAGTATCTGCATGTTCAATATTTTTAATTATAATCTCTTTTGCGTCCATTGCCAACTGTTCATCACAAGCATGTGTAATATAAATCTTATATTCTTCATTAACACCTTTTTCTATTAATGCCTCACAAATGGCTTGAATTGCTTTTTTAAAGGTACGCTTTGTTGCAAACTTTTCTAAACGTGTTGCATCTTCAGATAATGTCATAATTGGAACTAATTTTACTAGCCCTCCGATACGTCCCGCTAATGGTGATAAGCGTCCCCCACGAACTAAATAATCAAAATCTTTTGGAATTAAAAATGACGTCGATGTTTCAATTAATGTTTCGATTTCATTTACAATTTCAGACTTTGTCTTTCCTGCCTGTGCTAACTTCACAGCCACATCTACTAAATAGCGATGCGGTCCACAAAGTGTCTTCGAGTTGATAACCGTGATACTTTCTTCATGATCAACCATTGATTTTGCCATGCATGCTGACTGATAAGTCCCCGATAACCCGTCTGCTAATGTAATATTAATAATTTCATCATTTGAGTATTGTTCATACATATCCACAACGTCCCCAATAGCAGGTTGTGAAGTACTTGGAACAGCTCCTTCTTCAATCAATTGAATTAATTGTTCAGTTGTGATTTCTTCTAGTTCTTTATAACTTTTATTATTAATCGTAATAGATAATGGACGAACATCTAAATGATTTTGTTTTGCTTCATTGATTGAATATAACGTTGATGAATCGGATACAACCTTAATCATACTACCCCTCCATATATAAAAAGTTAATCATTCTAATTAACTTAGTTTTAAATACTATATAAGTTAGATTATCACCTTTTATATACTTTGTCAATCAAAATAAAGGCATGAATACTGAACCAATCTTTTACATCAATTAGGAAATTAATTAAAAAAATTGTTGATACGTTTAAAATAATTTGAACATACTACAAAGGAAATGACATTAGGAGGTGTGATAGTGGATCATAAACAAGAACAATTTTTAAATTATATTTTAAAAAGAGTGCAAGATGGAAAAGTGGATGAAGCAAAAGCACTTATTGAAGAATGTTTTGCAAAGCAAGCAAATCAAACGTTTACTCGAACTGACCTTGGTACATTCATTCCTAAAATGACAATGCTTATTAAACCCAATCACGTCGATGAAGTTCATGATGTCCTTCAAGAATTTGCCGCTAATTTTACCAAATAAAAAAACTGCTATTAAGCAGTTTTTTTTCTAAACTTTTTCATATAAGGTAATTTGATTTCGTCCATTTATTTTAGAGTGATAAAGTGCTTTATCCGCAGCAACAATGCCTTCATCTAATGTATCTTTTCCACAATTATAGTGATAAACGCCAAAGCTTGCTGTCAGTTGATACGGAGATGATAATGAATTTGAAAAACTAAAGTGAAGTTGTTGTAATTCATGACTAAAGGCTTCTACAAACTGTAACACGTCAGGTTCAGATTGATCCGCTAAAAAGATAATAAATTCTTCTCCTCCATAACGGCCAGCTATCATCATGTTACTTTTATGTTTATTTAATAAATTTCCAACTTGTTGAATGACCTCGTCACCTGCCTGATGACCAAATGTATCATTAACTTTCTTAAAATAGTCGACATCAAACATGATAACACTTAATGACTGTGTTTGGTCACGATTATCTAATAACTGTTGACCTTTCTTTAATACTTCCATGCGATTATAAATATTAGTTAGCCCATCATAACGTGCTAAATAATTGGTTTGGTTATATAATCTAGCATTTTCTAAAGCGATTGCTATATAAGAAGCTAATAAACTTAACTTACTCAAATCTTGTTGAGTATACTTATTCACATCATAAGATTGAACACTAATATAACCCGTTACTTTACCTTGAATAAATAATGGACAGCATAACAGAGAACGTACTCCCTTATTATCTGGCCCACCTTTTCTTCTTATATGATAACTTTCATACTCTTTATCCAAATCATAAATAATTAAATCTTTTTTATGTGTTAAACAATAAGCACCTAAACTCTTTTCCTCTTTACTTGTGACGACCCTTGATTTTAATGATCCTTTAGTGGCAATAGAAACGACATACTCACATCGACGATGACAATTAGGTTCTTCAAATTGTGTAATGAGTAAAAACGTTGTATCCATCATCTTTGAAAGTTCTTCTTGAACGCGCATAATAATCTTCTTAGAATTTAATTTTTGTGTAAAGGAACGACCAATCTCCGAAATCATTTGTAACTCATCATATAGCGATTTAAAAATTCTAGCTTCACTAATTACCTTTTCTCGAGATAGTCGTTTGCTCCAAACTTCTGAACGTTTTAACTCCATTTGATGCTCAAATCTAGAATTAATTTCATAATAGTCTAAAGCTTTTTTATAATCTTCTAACTTTTTATATAGCTCAACTAATGATTTACAAATATTACTGTATACAAGTGGTGATTGTAACTCTTGGCTATAATGATAAGCTTTTAGCAGCTGTTCTTCTGCTAGCTGATAGTGTCCTCGTTCATATTCCACTTTTCCACACTCATAATAAGTAAGAACTAACTGTTCTAACAAGTGACTATTTTTAGCGATACCAATGGCATCTCCAAAATCTTGATAAGATTGCTCATAAGCTCCTAATCGGTAGTTAACAACACCTCTAATACGGTAACTTTCACAAATTAATAAACGATACTGTATCTTCAAAGCGTTCTCGAGTGCTTGTTCAATAAATTTACTAGCAGCCTCCAGATTACAATCTACTAAGTGTAATCGTGCTTCTAATATATCTAGCGCCGTCTTATTTGATTCATCCTTTGGAATTCCTAACTTTCGGACCGCATCTAATGCTCGTTTTGAATCCGTAAAATAACCAAGTTCTAAATAACTAACAGCAATATTACCTAAGGCTTGAGTAATTAAGCGACGATCTTTGCTTTTTTCAGCTAAACGTAATCCTTTCATCCCCCAATTTAAACTTTCGTCATACATCCCTAATCCAAAATAAGCACACATCATTCCACTACAATTTGAAATAATTCCTCTTTCATCTTGAACTTGTTCTAATAATTGTAAGCCTTTTTCAAAATATTCCAAACTTTTTTCTCGACTATACTCCTCTATCGCATTAAAGCCACAAAAATTCAAAAGTCGCCCACTAATCTGATATAGTTCTCTTCTTTGAATGAACTCAATAAATTGTTCTAACTCTTCGAATGAAACTTCTCCCTTACATTTCATTCCTCTAATTATTGAGATCACTTCATCACATGATAACTGTCCTTCTAAAATTTGATTATATATTCTGATTAATTCTAAATTTAAAGTACTAATCTCTTTCATTCTAACCATCCCACATCATGACTATAATTTGAAATTATACCATATTTTAGTAAACACTTGTGTCTTACTACTCATTTTTATGTCAAAACACAAAAAATCTCCAACTTTTTTTGTAAAACGATGTCATTTCCTTTATTTAGCTATATTTAATGAATACCAACTAGGAATAATCGATTTAAAATAATCATAATGGTCAAATGCTATTTGAGCGCGTTCAATCATTTTATCAACATCATTTTGACCAAATTTTTCTGCCCAAGCAATTGAATATAAAGAAGCATGGGCGACATACACCGCTAAAGTTTCCCAAAATTGTAGCGGGACTTGATCTTCAAAATAAGCATGAATTTGCCCAATGCAATATGGAACACTACACTCAGTTCCAAAACTTTCAAGTTTATAAAATTCTTCGTAAGGATCTCCGATTTCCCACCGGTTAAAATCAATCACACCAATTGTCCCCTCAGGTGTTAAAATTAAATTTCCTGGATGAAAATCACCGTGCAAATAAGTTGGTTTTTGTTTCCACATCTTATCCAAATGTCTCTTTATATACTGTAAAACTATTTCATCATATTCAACTCTGACCTGTGAATTAATATAGCGTTCAATCTGATTTAGTTTATGAGGGACTTTAGTTTGGACTGGAATCTCATCGTCAGGCACTTTAAGCTGATGAATTTTCTTTAAAATAATCCCCGCTTTTCTGCCTAGTTCATATTGTTGCTTGGTAGATAACTTTGGTAAGACTGACTCTAAATCTTCCCCTTCAACAAAGGTCAGTAGTGTATAAACCAACTGATGATTATCACATGTTCCAAAGTCAATCGGCTTAGACATCTCAAAACCGAGCGTTGAGTACAACTGAATAATCTCATATTCCTTTTTCTTTACTTCGTAATTTGAAATATCTGATAGTCTTAGCAGTAATTTTTCATTATTAACAGTCTCAATATAATACTTGTCATCACGAGACCACCCTTTATTTATCCGCTCAACAAGACACCAGTCTTTTGAGTTTTTAATATCTTTATACATCCTAATCCCCCTCATGAATTCACTGTGAAGTCTTATTATAGCCATTTTTCTTATACACGTAAATAAAAAAATCCCTTAAATCATTAAAGGATTTTTCTAATGAAGATGATTTTATTCCTACTCCACCACACCACCTTCGATGACGATATTATCAGGTGTTGCTGCCTCTCCGTAGACTGGAAGCAGTGTTTCCTCATAGTCTGCATGGAAGAAGTTTTCTTTTCCTAGTTCAACAACTTCATTATTTAACCAATCTAATAAATCTTGATTCCCTTTTTGAACTGCTGCGGCAATCGTATCAATATTCCCTAATGATTCAATTCCAACACTAAATCCTTCATTTTCAAGTGCCCATGCTAACACCTCTGTATTATCAGTAGAAAGGGCATCTCCTCGACCATCTAATAAGGCATTATATGCTTCACTATATTGATCAAACTTCAATAGATTCACGTCTGGATAGTTTTCTGTAAAGTAAGTTTCAGCAATAGTTCCTTTGCTCACAATTAATGTTTTTCCATTTAAATCTTCTACATCCGTAATCAACTCACTATCTGGTGAAACCACTCCAAGAGCCACTTTCATATAAGGAAGTGTAAAATCTACTTTTTCTTTTCGCTCTTCTGTCACTGTAAAGTTCGCTAAAATAATATCAACTTTATTAGAAACTAGATACTCTACACGACTAGCTGCTTCTACAGGTACATACTCAACCTCTACCCCAAGATCTTTAGCGATACGGTTACCAAAATAAACATCATATCCTTGATAATCTCCGTTAGAATCGACATATCCGAATGGTTTTTTATCACTAAATACCCCAATGACAATTTTGCCACTTTCTTTAATTTCCTCAACCGTTCTTGCTTTTGATTGGCTATCATCTGATGAAGAAGTTTGGCACGCTGTAAAAACCCCCAACGTTAATAATAAAGTGAGCAAACAGAATAAACTCTTTTTCATTTTCATCCATCCTTTCTATTCAAATTTAAATAGATTTAAAAACTGTTTCGCTCTCGTTGTTTTTGGATTTGTAAAAAATGTTTCTGGATCTGTTTCTTCAATGATTTTCCCTTCATCTAAAAAGATAATTCGATCGGCAATCGCACGAGCAAATTCCATTTCATGTGTGACAATTACCATCGTACTTCCTTCTTTAGCAAGGGAAAGAATCACATCTAATACTTCTCGAACCATTTCTGGGTCAAGGGCAGCTGTCACTTCATCAAATAATAAAATTTCCGGTTTCATACAAAGGGTACGAACAATCGCAACCCGTTGTTTTTGCCCACCAGATAATTGTCGTGGATATGCCTTTTTCTTATCTAGCAATCCAACTCGAGCTAGTAATGTTTCTGCTTCTTTAATGACTTCTGCTTTCTCCCGTCCTTGAGCTTTTGTAGGTCCAAGGATAATGTTATGTAGTACATCCATATGTGGAAACAGTTCATAACTTTGAAACACCATTCCAATTTTCTGTCTAATCAAAGTCATCTGTTTACTTTGATGACTAATGAGTTCATCCTCTAATAAAATCTCTCCTCCTTGAATCTTTTCTAACCCATTAATACATCGAAGTAATGTACTTTTCCCACAACCAGACGGCCCTAAAATAACAACGACTTCTCCTTTTTGCACTTCTAATGAAAAATCTGAAAAAATAACAGTCTGATCATAACTTTTCGTCACATGATTTAACTTTAATATTGTTTCACTCATAATCGTTTTCTACACCTCCCATCGCTTCTCTAGCTTCGCGGCTAGTACTGAAATTGGATAACAGATAAAAAAATAAAGAAGAAAAATAACGCCGTAAATCCAAAGAGCAGCACTTGGAACGGTTAAACGAGAAGCTTCAATAATTTGTTGACCGACTTTCACCACTTCCACAACCCCAATTAAAACAATCAATGACGTCGTTTTAATAATACGAGTTACTAAATTAATCGTTTGCGGTAACAGCCGTCTGATGATTTGTGGAATAATGACATATTGATAAAGCTGTCGCTTATTTAAACCAATAGCAAGTCCTGTTTCATATTGATGTTTGGGAATAGAATTTAATGCTCCTCGTACTAAGTCTCCCATTTCTGCAATTCCCCAAAAAGAAAAGACTAAGACTGCGGCAACTTCACCAGATAAGTTAACACCGAATGATTTGCTGAGCCCAAAATAAGCTAAAAAAAGTAATACTAATTGCGGAATAATTCGAACGGTATCTAAGTAGAGACGGCAAATGAGTTTAATTACTCTAGAATTCATACTCATTAAAACTCCCATTCCAATTCCTAAGATCACTGAAACTAAAACCGAGATTAATGAAATTTCTAAGGTAACCCACAAGCCTTCTAATAAACGAATAAAATTCCTTCCTTCAAATAAAACACTAATTCCCCACTCCTGCATAGCGCACCTTCCTTTCAATGAAGCTCAAAATTAAAGAAATCGGTAATAACAGCAGTAAGTAAGAAACAACTAACATAAATAATGATTCATCCGTTTTATAATATAAGCCAATTAATCCTTTAGCGACATACATTAAATCAGCGAGTGCAACAACGCTAAAGACAGATGTTTCCTTAATTAAAAAGATTGTATTGGCACTAAAAGCTGGTAAAGAGACAACAGCTGCCTGTGGAATAACAATGTAGCGTAACACTTGCCATCTTGTTAATCCTAAACTTAATCCCGATTCTGTTTGACTCATTGGAATAGCCTCAAGCCCACTACGAAAGGCCTCAGCCATATAACTTCCACCTAAAAAGGTTAACCCTAATGCCCCGCATGCTTCAGAACTTAAAAAGATTCCTAGCTTCGGCAATCCGAAATACAAGAAAAACAACTGAATTAATAGCGGAGTATTTCTTGAAAGCTCTATATACACACCAATAATTCGCCGTAAAATAGGAACTTTATAATATCGAATTAAACAGCAAATAAATCCAACTAATGTAGATAGTAAAATTCCTTGAAAGGCGATACTCATTGTTAATTTTGCAGCCTCTACATACATCGGTGTGTAAGTCCTAATAAATTCAAAATCCATGATCTCCCTCCTCACTAAAACTGAATTAAATTGTTCTTATACTAATCATACGATTTAATTTTCTAAATAATTACAATTTAAGCGAATTAATGATATAAAAACGTATTTATTAAGATACAACAATCTGGAGGATAACTATGAATTATATCACCTTAAATAATCAAGTTAAAATGCCCATCTTAGGAATGGGGACTGCTAGACTTCAAGGTCAAGAATGTGAGGAAAGTGTTCTTACGGCTATTGAACTAGGCTATCGATTAATTGATACTGCACAAATGTATAAAAATGAACGTGAGGTTAGAAATGCAATTAAGAGGTGTCATGTTCCTCGTGAGGAATTGTTTATTACAACGAAGATATGTCGATCTCATAATAGTTATAAAGGTACAAAATCAGCTATTGAAAATTCTCTGAAAGAATTACAGCTCGATTATATGGGAAAATTAGAGCCGTTGGAATTTCTAATTTTAATGTAAAGTTATATCGTGACTTTATTCAAAACTGCGAAATTATTCCTGCTGTTAATTAAGTTTTTTTCCAACAAAATCAACTTAAAGAGGTTATGGATTTAAATGCGACTCACATTCAAGCCTGAAGCCCTTTTGTTAAAGGAAAAAATAACTTTTTTGAAAATGAAGTTTTAGCAGCTATTAGACAAAAATATAATAAAACAATAGCCCAAGTTGCTCTAAGATTATTAATTCAACGTGGCATCTCGGTCATCCCTAAGTCTTCTCATAAAAGTAGACTGATCGAAAATATGGAAATCTTTGATTTTGAATTAACTGCAGAGAATATGAATAAGATTAGATCATTAAATCAAGGTGAAACCTTATTCGGATGGCACTAACTAATAAATAACTTAATAAGAATAAAAAAGATGTTGCATACATTCAGACAATATGTACTCAACATCTCTTTTATTTACTTTTTAACCAAGATACAAATGATTGAAAAAAATTATAAAATCAGCATAATTAATCTACAGAGTAAGTACGTGATATTCCCTCATTCATTAGTAATAATCTATCGAGGTTATTTTCATACCTTTATCCGTAAGAGGAAATGTATTCATCCCCTTATATCCAAATATTTTTACCAGTAGAACATATAATGCCACCAAAAATAAATATAAATGCTGTTGATTATATATAAGTCCAGATAAGTTTTTCATATCGGAAAACTTTTAAGCCCTACTAATGGAGGAAACATGCTTCGCATGGTAGGTGACCCCTGGACTATAGTCTGTCTTAGTATTAAAGCAATCGATTAACTAAGACTGATATAGAATGATGAAATACATTTCTGTTTCTATATATAAAAAATAAGTACGACACCATAATAGTGTGCCGTACTTATTTTTATACTGATACATTTGTACAACATTTGGTTACGAATATTATACCGTCAATCTATCCCTGATAACGGATTCTTTCAACCAGCGTCTCTTTTTTCAAATTATGACTTAACATAAATGATAACACAATTTGCAAAATCCCAACCAAAGTAATCATCACTAAAATCGGAACAACTGGAACATGATAAACATTCATTCCAAATATTCCATTCTTTTTAGCATAAGAAAATATCATATGTCCAAGTGGTAGTCCTACAATAAGTGCAACCCCTATCGTCCCCAATGTAAAAATCAGCCCTTGAATCTGCAGACTCCAGTTTAATTGTCTATTTGTCATCCCCACCGCCTGCAAGACTCCGTATTCCTGCTTTTTAGTTATGATATTAATAATCATGGTATTGGCTAGATTCATAAACCCAATAAGTCCTACAATTGCCATGAATAAATAACATGCCAAGTTCATCATTCGGCTTGTAAACTCTGCCATTTCTAGCTCATCATGATACGTTCTAACTTGAATATAAGAAGTATCTTCAATCAGACTTTTAATTTTCTGCTCCACAGAAATCACATCATTTTCATCACAATCAACCCAAAGATACCCATACGATGAACCCTCATGCTGTAAACTATGATATACCTCCTCTGGCATAACCAAGTAAGTATCAGCACTTACAAATGCACCGGAAATATTTCCCTCATAATTAAATTTTTCTGTTCCATTATCTAGCTCTAAAGAAATCGAGTCACCCAATGAATATCCATCTGACTCCATCCACATAGCCCAGCCGAAGAAAAGATCTCCATTTTCCACAGCCTCATCATAATCCATTGAGCCAAGGTCGCCTTCATAACGCATCTTTTCAAAATCCTCTTTATTCACGATAGAAACAACCTGCTTGGTGCCATTTATATTTGCAACAACTATTTCCCGAGTCATCACATCCTGAACTCCTGGAATAGTTCTAATTTTTGCAATTAACGATTCATTCAATGGATTATTCTTTAAAATCGAATCCAAATTATTTTCTACATATACTTCATCCCATTCAAGAGAATAATCCAGTTTCAATTCAAATTGTCCATGATTTAGTCCCCTTCTTGCCTCATATTCCGTATCAATATTTCCAACATAGTTTGAGATAATGACAAATAACACACATGAAAGTCCCATCGTAAGAATTGTTTCAATTGTTCTTTTCTTATTTCCTACTATATTAGCCATTGCCATAGAAAATACAGAAACATTTTTCTTTCCTCTTCGCATTCCCTGATTTTTTCTTGTCGAGTTTTCTAGATATCTGGTTGCTTCAATTGGAGATATTTTCGCAACAATTTTCATTGGTTTTCGAAGTGCCAGTATCACTGTAAGTAATGAAGCTCCTGCACTAATCAATATCATGGTTACAGAAAATAGTGGAACCTGATTGTTTTTCATGCCATCTGCTACTAAATTTCCTTGCTCTATTAACCATCCAAAACTCCCTTTTGCAATCAAAAAGCCAATGATCAAACCAATAGGGATTGAAATCATCGCTAAGATCATTCCCTCCTCAAAGATTAACCGTTTTAACTGCCTTTTGGTTGCGCCTAATGCTTTAATTTTTCCATATTCCTGTATCTTTTGGGCAATCCCTACTTGAAAAATATTAAATATAACCACAACAGAAAATAATACAACCCCTAAAATAAGAATTCCACAGACAGCAATCATTTCATAACTTGGTTCCAACGTCCATGACAAATAATAATTATTAATAATTAAACTTTTACTATCTATTCCACAAGATGTCGCAATATTGGTAAGCACCGGATCTATATTGTTCATCGAAACATTTACTGTATCCTTTAGTGTAAAATACACATTAAATTTTCGCTCATTCTCTAAAAATTGACTTTCATAAAAGGATGAAGAACAGAAAACAATATAGGAAGATTCGATCTGGTACTCTGCACGGTCATACAAAATTCCGCTAATAACAAAATCTTGCTTACTATATTCTTCAGACATTCCTGAACGATAATACAGACTTACTCTGTCTCCTACGCTTACATTCTTATATCCTTGTGACTGGAAAAATGCCTTACTTGCCGCAATCTCCTCAACTCCCTCAGGATAAGCCCCCTCTTCTAATAAGTATTCTTGATTATACGGAAGCATCTTACGAGCGGATTCATCGATACTGACAAAACCTCCCTTTTGATTTCCTTTTAAGATTCCACCTGTACGCATAATTCCGATCTCATCTATTTCAGCTCTTCTGTTTACTTCCTGCAACTGTGTATGATTAATTCCTACAAATAGTCCATAATTACTTCCATAAGAGCTTGCCGCATTTTCCTTTTGCAAGTTAATCATTCCGTTCCCAACAGTACTAATAATTGTAAGCAACATAGTGGTTAATGCAATTGCAAGCATAATTAGAATACTTCTAGTTTTATTTTTTTTGTTATTACTTAATGCAATTTTGGTAATAGCTCTCATCGAAAATCAACCACCTGTCCGTCTTCTATAACAAGAACTCGGTCTGCAACCTGAGCAATATCCTCATCATGCGTAATCATTACAATGGTCTGACCATATTTTTTTGCAGTCATTTTTAACAGACTAATGACCTCATCGCTAGTTTTTGAATCAAGATTACCTGTTGGTTCATCTGCAAACAGAATATCTGGTCTTGTAACTAAGGCTCTCGCAATTGCAACTCTTTGTTGTTGTCCTCCTGATAGTGTATTAGGCAAATTATGAATTCGATTTTCAATTCCAAGAGTTGTAATAATATCATTTACATACTCTTCCTCTACCTTCTTTCCATCCAATCCTAATGGTAAAACAATATTTTCCCATACGTTAATTGATGATACTAAATTAAATGCTTGAAAAATAAATCCAATTTTTCTTCTTCGAAAAACAGCTAATTTATCTTCTTTCATCTGATAAATATCTTTGTCTGAAATGATCACCTTACCTTTGGTTGGGGTATCCAAACCTCCAAGCATATGCAGCAATGTGCTTTTTCCTGATCCAGATTTTCCAACAATTGCTACAAACTCTCCTTGATTGATCTTTATATTAACATGATCCACAGCTTTTACTTGGTTTTCATTTGTTCCATAATACTTACAGAGTTGTTTTGTTTCCAATATAATACTCATTTAATCCACCCTCCATATTTTCTTTTTTCTATATCATCATAACAAAGAAATCTTTCATTTTACTTTCAAAAAATGAGTAGAAGTCTTACAAATTCGTAAGACTTCTACTCATTCTCTGGCAGCTGAATGACAAATATACTACCATGCCTATTATTTGAATTCTCTCCTTGCCCTAAATAAGATGATACCGTAATTGTTCCGTGGTGCCTTTCAATAATCTCTCTTGTAAGAAACAGTCCAATTCCAGAACCATTCTCTTCTTTTACAGCAGGCATTGTCCCTCTGAAAAAGCGTTGAAATATCTTATGATACTCTTGTTTTGGTATGCCTATTCCATGATCTTCAATCTCGATTCGGACAAAACCATGCCGCTTCTGTAATCGAACGAATACCTCGGAATTAGAGGGACTATATTTAATAGCATTATCTAAAACATTAATAATTGCCTCGCTCAGCCATTTCTTGTCCTGCACGATTACATAATCTTCTAATTCCTCATTATAATCAAATACCAACTCAATATTCTTTTCTAATGCCTTAGGATAAACACGATTAACCGCAGTGACAATAGTATCTAGTATCGGGACCTTGCACTTTTCAATTTGAATCATCCCAGATTCCAATTTAGATATTTGCAATAAGGACTGTAACAAAACCTCTAAGCCATCCAGTGCATTTCTACACCTTGCAAAAAATTCTTTTTGTTCCTCTTGGTTTAAATTTTCTCGGAGTAAGACACTAAAGCAAGTATCTAACGCTGCAACTGGTGTTTTTAACTGATGTGAAATATCTGATACTAGTTCTTTTGTTCCTTCTCTCTCTAATCTTGCTTCTTCTTTTAGTAATTTCAAATGATTCCCAAGCGCATCTAATTGAAACTTGATCTTTTCCTGTTCCTCTAAATCATCTTCTTGCAGAAATACCTCTAATTTATTTTCCCTAAAATTCACGATTGTCTTTTCAATCTGATTCAATCTTGCTCTTTGCGCTCGCCAAACTGATTTTTGCCAACGTAGCAGTAAAATAGCAACAATAGTAAACAAAATAAATGTAATGATTGCAGTGACTAGGCACTCTTGATAGAAACGCTCAAATAACGCGTTTTCATTATTTACTAGATATCCATACTGCTTCAATAACTGTTTTCCTTTTGCTACAAAGTCCATTGGATTACTTTTAAGTATTTTGAATACTATATCTGTTTTCTCTGTATCCGAATCCCCTAGTATTTGTGCCATGATGTTAATACTATTATGATAATTTTGATAGTAAATATAAGTTGTCAAACCATTAATTCCTATGTAAGATAAGACCATAATCAACATGAATCGAATGATTTGCTTTTTCTCTTCTTTAAGCTTTTTCATAGGACTACCTTACTTCCTGATTCCATACATAGCCGAGTCCTCGAATATTTTTCAAATAAACTGGCTTTGCTGGATCTTCCTCAATCTTCTCACGAAGTCTCCTGATATTGACCGCTACGGTATTCTCATCAACAAATTCTCCATCAACGTCAAATAAACTTTCTAGAATTTTCTTTTTAGAAAGAACTTGTTTTGGATGCTTTAAAAATAATATCAGCATTTTCCATTCATTCTTTGTTAATAAAACTTCCTTCTCTTTTACCAAGACCCTCATTTCTTCTGAAAATACTTGAATATCTCCAGATATTAGTTTTGTATGTTTCTCACAACTTATCTTTCTTCTGAAATATGCCTCAATTTTGAGCAATAAAACTGATAAACTAAACGGCTTTGTGATATAATCATCCGCCCCAGCTTCATATCCCATTACCTGATCTATTTCCTGATCCAATGCTGTAAGGCAAATAATATAGGCTTTATATTGTTGCCTCATCCATTTGATAAAATCTAGTCCATTTCCATCTGGTAGATTAATATCGCAGATTACCATATCGATTTTCTGATTTTTCACTATTTCTTTTGCTGCTTTAATTGTTACACTAGAAAAAACAATATTTCCTGCTTTTTCTAAAGAGAACGTAATTCCTCTATTTACGTTCTCATCATCTTCTACAACTAAAATACTCATCATTTATTGACACCTACTCTCCATTTGGTAACAAAAAACTTATTCTGTTCATACTCAATTTCCAAATTCTCTGCAATTGCTAACATTTCCATAGAGGAAGTAGTAACTCGCTCCAGTTTTTTATTGAAAATTTATGGTGTCTACCTAATCCTCCTGTAAAGCTTTGTAAGACTAACATTCTGTTTGTCACACAACTCTCTTATCATGTCTGATGTTGGCATGATACACCTCCATTAATATAATTCGTATTATAAATCTTTGGGTTGATAAACACAATATAGCTAAATGAAATTTACAGAGGTTAAAAAAACTTTGCAATCATTTTCTAATTCGTGCATTGATGGCTTTAATGAATTACTGACTGTTATTCAATACTTACTTGTACCATCAGTAAAAAAGTGTCCTTACTACAAAACTGCTCATTAACTTTACCATCCTCGCCTAACAAGCTAGTTCACCTTTTTTCACCTACTCACTCACCGCTAAACTCAATGTACATCTTCGATTGTTCTATTAATTCAGCGGAAGATATCCACAAAAATGGCGACAAACCACAATGCTGGATAAAACCTTAAATCATTAAATCAAGGTGAAACCTTAGTTGGATGATACTAAGCAATATATAACTTAATAAGAACAAAAAAAAGATGTGAATACATTCAGACAATATGTACTCAACATCTCTTTTATTTACTTTTTAAACGAGATACAAATGATTGAAAAAATAAAAAATTGTAAAATGAGCAATTAATCTATAATTTCGCGCAGGTGACTTCATCTACTCAAATTTCACTTTCATTCATTTTCGTAGTGAAGCTGCTACATTGGGTGGCGCTAACTCCTTACTTCGCAGAGCGAGTAAGAAGAGCGACTGTCTTGCGCAGTAGATTCATACCAATCAGTCTTCACTTCATTCGACTTCTTGGTGAATCCTTGCATGGGTGGTAGCAATAAACTTACCTATTCATAAATATACCTCCTGCAGTAGCTTGTTACCAATCAAGTTTCGTCTACCACTCACTTTCTTGGACAAGCCTTGCATGGACAGCGCTAATTACTTACTACGACTCTTAGCTATATAAATACTGTCTCGCGCAAGTGGCTTCATTCTGTTTAGTCTTCGCCTAAAGACTCGACTTCACAGTGAAGCTATTGCATGGAGTGGTGCTTGCTTCTTACAAAAATCCTTTAGATTTTTGTAAGAAGAGCCACCACTTCCACATGCGCTGTTTGTGGGAACATGTCCACAGGTTGGACAACTTCAAGGTTATATCCACCGTCGATTAAGATTTTTAAGTCGCGGGCTAATGTTGATGAGTCACATGAAACGTAAACGATACGTTCTGGCTTAGCTTCTAACATTGTATCAAGTAATGTTTTATCGCAACCTTTACGTGGTGGATCGACAACGATGACATCTGGGACGATTCCATTTTCAATCCACATCGGGATGATCTCTTCTGATTTTCCTACTGCAAATTGAGCATTATCAAAGCCATTTAACTTCGCATTCATTTTCGCATCTTCAATCGCTTCTGGAATAATCTCAACCCCATAAACCTCTTTAGCATGTTGTGCTAAAAATAACGTGATTGTTCCAATTCCACAATAAGCGTCAAATACCACTTCATTTCCTGTTAATCCTGCAAATTCTACCGCTTTTGAATATAACGTTTCTGTTTGGATAGGATTTACTTGATAGAATGAACGTGGCGAAATCGCAAATCGGATTCCATTCATTTCATCATAAATATACGGCTCTCCATATAAAATCTTTGTTTCATCCCCAAAAATAACATTTGTTACTTTTGGATTAATATTTTGAGCAATACTCTTAATTTGTGGATACTTGTTTACTAATGTCTCAATCACTGTATCAATATTTGGAATGTTTTTCGTGCGAGTAACAAGTGTTACCATGATTTCTCCTGTTTTAAATCCAACACGAACAATCACATGACGTAACACTCCAAGATTTAATGACTCATTATAAGGATCAATGTTTAAATCACGGCATAACTCACGCATTGTATCCACAATTTGATCTGAAATATCTGTTTGAATTAAACAAGATTTCATATTCGTAATCTCATGGCTTCGTTTTTGATAAAATCCTGCAACAACTTCACCATTTGCATATCCAAATGGAACTTGTGTTTTATTACGATAACGACTTGGATCTTTCATTCCAATCGTCGGTAATACATTTGCATCTTCAATATGTCCAATACGTTTTAATTGATTAACAACTGTATCATGCTTCATTTGAAGTTGCCCTTCATAACTTAAATGTTGAACTTGGCAACCTCCACATTGTTTATAAATTCCACAAGCTGGCTCTACACGTTCTGGGCTTTTCACAAAATAATCAACTGCACGTCCAAACGCATATGTTTTTTTAACAAGCGTAACTTTCATATTGATTTCTTCACCAACTAAAGCATTTGCAACGAAGACTGGGAATCCATCTACACGTGCTACTCCTAATCCATCATGTGTTAAACTTTCAATTTTCACATCATAATATTCATTTTTTTCAACCGGTATTACTTTCTTTGCCATCATTATCACCTATATATTTTAGAAAATATTTTTAATATTTCATCTTAAGTCTTACTTTATCGACTATTAAATTAATTCTTCATAAGAAGAGGGAGACAAATTGTCTCCCCACACTTTATTGCCATTCAAATGTTTGTGTTTCTTTATCGTAAGCACCCCAACTTGGATAAGCTGAAATATCTGACTGTTGAATTGTTTGATCTACCTCTAACTCTGGAATTTCACCTAATGCTTCTTGTTGTTCAGCTGTTAACTCTGTTAACGCATTAATACGTACTTGGAATGCATCTGCTTCCTCTGGATAAGACTTTTTCATAATATCAATATTTTGTTGAGCACGATTAATCTTTGCTGCTGTTGGATATTTCTCAGCATCAGCAACAATTGATTCAATAATTGCCACATCATGTTCTTTCACGTAAGCTAATTCTTCTTCACGATTTGCTTCTTTAAGCTCTTCTATATCCCCTGTTGAAACGACAAGTTGTACTGCATAATCATTTGCCGCCTCACCTGCTTGTGATAAAAACTCATTAGCAGCCGCTTCTGCTGCTGCATGAGCTGTCTCTAATTCCACACCATTGCTGACACGCACATCAAAATAAACAACAGGTCCTTGTACAGTGACTGTCATTTTTTCAACACCTGTTTGATTTGCTCCAACTTGCTCTACTTTAGAGATAACAGAGTCACTAATTGGATCAAGACTTTCTGTACGATATCCGTAAATAGGTTGTCCCGCTGCTTTTAATGGTTCGAAATAAAAATAATTTAAAACATTATATCCGAATAAGACCGTCACTACTGCCAAAACTCCGATATAGCTATATAAAACAATTTGCTTCTTCGTTAAATTACGCTTCTTGTCCGTTTTTTTAGCTCCTTCATTTGCCATACGATCACTTCCTCTACTGTTAATCATTCACTTTCATTATTCTCTATATACAAACAGAAATGTACTTTATAATTTTATAACAGGCTTGGTTGTAAAGCCGCTCTAATATTAACACAGACTATATAGTCCAGAGGTCACCTAGCAATTTCTGAAAGAAATCTACTCCTCCACTAGTAGGGCTTAAAAGTTTTCCAATATGAAAAACTTATCTGGACTTATCTATTATACCATTAAAGCTTCATAAAACCTAGTAAGCATTAGCATTCTGCGAAATGTTTTGCTAATCCTCCTTGAGCTGTTTCACGATACTTCGCCATTAAATCATGACCTGTTTCTTTCATTGTTTGCATCACTTGATCGAGTGTAATCGTATGATATCCATCTGTTAACATTGAATATTTAGCTGCATCATAAGCACGCTTTGCCGCTACTGCATTACGCTCAATACATGGCACTTGAACATATCCATAAACAGGGTCACACGTCATCCCTAAATGATGCTCAAGTCCAATTTCAGCTGCATATTCACAGTGTAAATTAGAAGCTCCTTTTAAAAAAGCAATCGCGGCGGCAGCCATTGAACATGCTGATCCAACTTCACCTTGGCATCCTACTTCTGCTCCTGAAATAGAGGCATTTGTTTTAATTAAGTTGCCAACTAATCCAGCTACTGCTAACGCATCTATTAATTGTTCGTCTGTATATTCTTCTCGCTCTTGTAAGGCAAATAAAACACCTGGTAAAACACCTGATGCTCCACAAGTTGGCGCTGTTACAACAACATCACCACAAGCATTTTGTTCTGAAACAGCTAATGCATAAGCATAAATTAAAATGGATAAATCATCTGGTGCTGCCTTTGCATGTTCATGAAATTGCTTCGCACGACGTGGATAATTTAATTTTCCAGGTAACGTTCCTTCTGCAGTTAATCCATTCATTAAGCTCTCACGCATCACTGCTAAAATTTCTTCTAAATAAGGTTTAATGTCTTTTTCATGTTGATAAACATAATCAGCTAACGTCCAATTTTCTTCATTACAAATCTCTAATACTTCATTCATCGTTGTATTTGGATAAGCAGACTCCACTTCATCACGAGCTTGCCCTTCTTCGATAATTGATCCACCACCAACAGAATAAACTGTCCAGGTTCCTAGTTCTTCGTTCGCTGCATTATATGCAATAAACTGCATAGCATTTGGATGAAATGGACGGAAGTCTTCTGGACGCCAAGTGATTTTCACTGGCTTTGGATCCATTGTTTTAATAATAATATAATCTGTTAAATGCCCTTCTCCGGTTGCTGCTAAACTTCCATATAAAATCGCTTCATATGATGCTGCCTCCGGATAACGTCCCATAAAAACTTTTGCTGCACGAGCAGGTCCCATTGTATGTGAACTCGATGGTCCATTTCCTACTTTATATAATTCACGTAAACTTTCCATAATTTCGCCCCATCCTTTATCTTTACTAGCTAATTGCCATTTTTTATTAACTATTATTTTATTATAAGCCTAACTCAATTTTTAATTCAAGCATTGCATCACGAAGCGTAGCTGCTGTTTCAAAATCAAGTGCCTTCGCTGCTTCTTTCATTTCTTTTTCAAGTTTTTGCATTAGTTTTTCTTTATCTTTACGAGACATTTTCTTATCATACATTGCCTCTTTTTCAACAACTTCAGTAGCACGAATCACATCTCGAACATCTTTACGAATTGTCATTGGAATAATATCATGTTCTTCATTGTATTTTTCTTGAATTTCACGACGACGTGCTGTTTCATCAATCGCACGTTGCATCGATCCTGTTACTTTATCAGCATATAAAATAACACGTCCTTCGGCATTACGAGCGGCACGGCCAATCGTCTGAATAAGTGATCGATCACTACGTAAGAATCCTTCTTTATCCGCATCTAAAATAGCAACCAGTGATACCTCTGGAATATCTAATCCCTCACGTAATAAGTTGATTCCGACTAAAACATCATAAGTTCCCACTCGTAAATCACGAATAATTTCAATTCGTTCAAGTGTCTTAATCTCAGAGTGTAAGTAGGCCACTTTAATTCCTAACTCTTTTAAGTAATTCGTTAATTCTTCTGACATTTTAATTGTTAATGTCGTAATTAGTACACGTTCATTTTTCTCAATGCGTTTATAAATTTCTCCAACTAAGTGATCAATTTGTCCACGACTTGGATGTAGTTCGATAATTGGATCTAGTAAACCGGTTGGACGAATGATTTGTTCAATCACTTTATCCGTACGTGCTAATTCATAATCACCTGGTGTCGCTGATACGTAAATCGCTTGATGAATTTTATCTTCAAATTCATTAAACTGTAATGGACGGTTATCAAGTGCTGAAGGCAAACGGAATCCATGGTTTACAAGTGTTTCTTTACGGGCACGATCGCCATTATACATTCCTCTTACCTGTGGAAGCGTGACGTGTGATTCATCTGCTACTAATAACCAATCATCTGGGAAGAAGTCCAGTAAACAATATGGCGTTGCCCCGCGTTCACGTAATGAAAGTGGCCCTGAATAATTTTCGACCCCTGAACAAAATCCCATCTCCGCTAACATTTCTAAATCATATCGTGTACGTTGCTCAATACGTTGTGCTTCCAGAAGTTTTCCTTCTGATTCAAAGTATTTCACTTGTTGTTCAAGTTCTTCCTCAATATTTTTTAAGGCAATCTTTAAACGCTCTTCACCAGTTACGAAGTGAGAAGCTGGGAAAATAACAACGTGCTTACGCTCACTTAAGACTTCACCTGTTAACGTATCAATTTCACGAATACGATCGACTTCTTCTCCGAAGAATTCAATACGAATCGCATTTTTTTCAGTAGCAATTGGAAGAATTTCAACGATATCTCCACGAACGCGGAATGTCCCACGATGGAAGTCAATATCATTACGTTGATACTGGATACGAACTAATTCATTTAATAAATCATTACGTTCCATTTCCATTCCAACACGGATGGATACCATCATACTTTTATATTCTTCTGGATCCCCAATACCGTAAATACAAGAAACCGATGCGACAACAATGACATCGTTACGTTCAAGTAAGGCAGCTGTTGCCGAGTGGCGTAATTTATCAATTTCATCATTCGTTTTTGCATCTTTTTCAATAAATGTATCTGATGACGGTACATAAGCTTCTGGCTGATAATAATCATAATAACTCACAAAATACTCAACCGCATTATTTGGGAAAAATTCTTTTAACTCACTGTATAACTGTCCAGCTAACGTTTTATTATGTGCTAATACTAATGTCGGTTTATTCACAGCTTGTACAACATTCGCAATCGTAAATGTTTTTCCTGTTCCAGTTGCTCCTAATAAAACTTGCTCTTTAACACCATTATTTATATTCTTAACTAACTCATCAATTGCCTTCGGTTGATCACCTGATGGCGCATACTTAGACACAATCTCAAACTTACCATTTGTCATAAACTGTCACCTCACATTATCCTCATTATATCATATCTCAAAAGGCACTTCTATTATCTTCAGTCTAGGTTTAAACAGACTTACTTTCATTCAAATCAAGACTCTCTTGTTTACTATGAGCAACTCTTTATCAACTCATCACAATAAAAATAGGAAGATAACAATTATCTTCCTATTTTCATCATTGTTGTAAAACTCCAATCGCTTTTTGAAGCTGAGTATCGTACTGCTTATCACGAACTTTTTCTCGTAAAGCAAGTGTTAATTCACTTGCAGTTTTATTATCAATAATTCCTGTTGACTCAAGTCCTGAATCTTTTTGGAATGCTTTAACAGCTTCTTGTGTTGATTGATCAAAATAACCATCTATTCGTCCAACATTATAACCTAAGGTTTTTAAAATGTTTTGTGCATTTTGAATAGCTCCATCAACCATATCATATTCTAATGATTTCCCATCTGTTAAATACACTTGGTAGTAATAATAAAAATCAGGTGCCTCCACTTCAATAGTTGGTGTAACTCCTTCTTCATTAATCCAGTTTCCATCTGGTGTTTTCCATACTTGAGTGGTAATTTTTAAAGAAGAATGATCATCAAGCGGCATTGACACTTGTACTGTTCCTTTTCCATAAGAAGTTGTTCCAATAACATCATATCCTCCTGCTTCTTTCATTGCTGCTGCAAAAATTTCTGAAGCTGAAGCACTTCCTTCATTAATCAGCGTTACAACGGGGTAGTCTTTTCCTTCAGTAGATGTTTTATAAGTCGTTCCACCTCCATCACGACCTTCAATCGTTGTAATCACTTTATCCGGTGGTAAGATATAATCAACCATCTCAACTACGCTTGCTAAATAACCACCTGAGTTATTACGTAAATCGACAATTAAAGAAGTCATTCCTTGTTCTTCTAATGACTCAATACCTTGTTTGAATTCATTAGCTGTATTTTCACCAAACGTTGAAATTTGTAAATATCCAATCATTTCTTCACCGACTGGAATTAACTCTGTTTTAACAGTTTCTTGGTCAATTGCTTGTCTTGTCACTTCAATATAAATTAAATCTGGATTATCATTTCGTTGAATCCCTAAAGTCACAGTTGAACCAACTGGTCCTTTAATTTTATTTGTAACGTCTTGTAAACTTTGCCCGACTACATTTTCTCCATCGACTTCAACAACTAAATCGTTAGCTAAAATTCCAGCGACATCAGCCGGTGAATTAGGAAATGGTGAAACAATCATCGTATAACCATTAATATTGGTTACTTCACATCCAATCCCTGAATAGGTTTCTTCTAAATGCTCAACAAAATTTTCATAATCAGTCATCGTAAAATATGTTGAATGTGGATCATCTAATGCATCAATCATTCCAGCAATTGCCCCATCAATTAATGCTTGACTATCACCATCATAAAAATAATGATAAGTTTTTAACGCTTCATATACTTGATTAATAGCTGACGTTTCGCCATAGTTAGCTGGTGAAACAATCGTCTGCATCGGTGTCTTAGCAGGAAAAACTAATGTTAATAATAATGTTATGACAACACCTAAACAGAAACTTCCCACGATCTGAAACACTCTCTTACGCTTCATATAATCACTCCTTTTTAACTCAAAATCTTCTATAACCTTTATATCATTTCCTAACGATACCAAAAAATGTAGACTATATAGGATTATCTCTATTTTATCAATTTTTATTTTCTTTGTCATGAATATAAATTGGAATAAATTAGTTTATATTGTGGTTATTTTATAGAACAAAGACACATTTCATAATAACCTACAAATCGCTCTTTCTCCATGCACTACTGAGGAGTCATTCAAGACAGCACTAATTACCTCCACTTATATATAAAAAGGACATGTATAATCTTTACATGTCCTTTTATATTACCATGAAGAAGGGAAGCTAACGTACTTTCTTGGATTTACAGCATACGGATAATTATAATATCCTTCATACACCTCAAAGTGTAAGTGGGCCCCAAAAGAGTTCCCCGTATTCCCCATCGTTCCTAACTGTGTTCCTCTAGAAACTTGTTGTCCTACAGAAACATAAGGAGCTGAATGCATATGAGCGTAAACTGTTGTTAAAACTTGACCATTCACATTATGCGTAATCATAACATGGTTTCCATAAGCGCTATGCCATCCTGCACGAATAACTGTTCCTGCTTGTGCCGCATAAACCGGTGTTGATGTATCACCGTAGTTTGCTAAGTCAATCCCTGTATGATTTGGATAACACATAAATTCACAGCTAACATATCCAGTTGCTAATGGAATCATAAAACCAGTTCCACTTACAACCCCTCCACTAGATGAACTTCCTGAAGAACTTCCATTTGAAATCACTGGTGGTGGTGTTTGCTCTAAAATTTTCTTTTGTTCTTCTGCAATTTCAAGAATTTCTGCAGCTGATAAACGCTCGCTCTCTAACTCTTGCATTTGTTGAGCTAACTCTTCTTTTTGTTGTTCTAATTGTTCTTGATAAGCAGTTAAAGTTTGACGCTCTCTTTCTAAGTCGGCTTTATTAGAAGCAAGTTCTTGTTTTTGGACTTTTAAAGTCGCTAACATTGCCTGTTGTTGACTAACAAGTAAACTTAATTTTTCCATTGATTCTGCATCACTCTCAGCGAAGTGATTAACTACACGTAATCGACGAATTAAATCTACTAAATTTTCTGATTCAGAAAGAACTTGTAAGATTGTATTCGCTCGAGATAACCGCTGAGAAACACGCATACGCTCCGCAACAACATCTTTTAACTCTTTAATCTCATTCTCTAATTTATTAATTTCATTTTCACTGTTTTTGATTTCATTTTCCTTAACAGTAATCTTCTTTTCAAATTCTGAAATGGCATTTTCTGTTTCAGAAATTTTCTGAATGGTTGTTCCCATATTTCCTTCAACAATATCAATTTCTTCTTGAACAGCTGCTTCTTTTCCTTTTAAATCTGAAATTTGACTTTGTGCTTCACTAATAATCGCATTACACTCTGCTTTTGTAGAACAAGTCGTAGCTGCCTTTGCAGTGAAAGAGATCTGTTGAGTTAAGCTAAATGCCACAATTAAACTTAAAACAGTACCTATTCTTTTTGACATATAGTCTCCCTCCCTTATCCAGTCAGTTTTTAATTAGATTTTCAATGAGTATCTGATAACGGCAAAAAAGCTTCCTAGTAAACTAACGATAATTGAAATAATTCCAATTAAAACACCTAATTGGTAAACAGTTGGGAAAGGCGCTGTCATTTGTAGCATTGGAATAACTAATACTCCTCCGAATAATTCATATAAGAATTGGTAACCATAAATAGTAAATAAAATTGGTCCTACTGCACCTAAAATTCCGATAATTAATCCTTCAATTAAGAATGGAACAGTTACATGTGACACAGATGCCCCTACTAATTTCATAATCTTTAACTCATTTTTTCGTGCATAAATCGTTAATTTAATTGTGTTTTGAATTAAGAACACAGCTAAAATTAATAAGATTAAAACAATAGCTGAAAATGATTTACGAATAATATTTGTAATATTAGTAAATGCAGCTAATGATGATTCTTCACCATAATCAACATACTCTATCCCATCGATTTTTTTAATCGCATTTGCCACTTTATCTACATTTTTCACATCATCTGCAGCAGCAATAGCGATATCAGGTAATGGATTTTCTTCACTTGTATTTTCAAAGAACATAGCTAACTCTGGGTCATCTTCACCAATACGCTCAATAAAGTCTGCATACTCTTCTTCTTTTGTTACATGAGTGACTTCAGCTACATGTTCATCTGATTTCATTGTTTCAAGTGCTGTTGTAATTTGTTCTTCCGTTGCATCTTTTGAAAATTCAACGAAAATTTTAATTTCATTTTCAACTTGCTCAGTAAAATTACGCGTATTATGAGCAAATAATGCAAATAATGCACATAAACTTAATGTTAATGTTAATGTAATAACTGAAGAAATTGACATGAATAGATTATTCCAAATATTTTTAAATCCATCACGAATATAACGGAAAATTTGTCTAATTAGCTTCATAATAACCTCTCACCTCATCGCTAAAGATTGTTCCATGATCAATCGTAATCACACGGCAATCTTTTTCAAAAATTAGTTCATGATCATGAGTCGCCATAATAATCGTTTTTCCTTCATTATTTAACTTCTTTAAGATATTAACAATCTGAGTTGAGTTTTCTGGATCTAAGTTTCCAGTTGGCTCATCGGCAATAATAATATCTGGGTTATTGGCGATTGCACGGGCGATTGCAACGCGTTGTTGCTCACCACCTGATAATTGATTAGGATAAAAACGCATTTTACCTTTTAATCCTACAAGTTCAATTGCTTTAACAGCTTTTTCTCGAACTTCTTTTCCTGGTAAACCTATTGCTTCTAAAGCAAATGCAACATTTTGATAAACAGTCATTTTTTGTAATAATTTAAAATCTTGAAAAACAACACCGATTTGGCGACGTAATTTTGGGACTTTAAAGCGACTTAACTTCGTTACATTAATCCCTTTAACCTTTAATTCACCGCCTGTTGCTTTTTCTTGACGATTAATCATCTTTAAAAGTGATGATTTTCCAGCCCCACTTGGCCCGATAACGAATAAAAATTCGCCTGATTCAATTTGAATATTTATATTATGTAGTCCAATGACTCCGTTTGCATACTTTTTACTGACATTTGTAAATTCAATCATAATCTCCCCACCTATCTCTAGACGTCTTTTTTCATTATAACATATCTGCCAACACTTTCACTTTCTATCAAGCAATTGCCAACAACTACTAACAAAATTCATGAATATTTTTTAAAATATAACATTAATATTTTAACATAATCACTTTTACATTTATATACGATGTCGAAGAAAACAAGTGGATAAGTTAGGCAATACACTATTTTTTTACATTCTTTACATACTTTTATCTCTTAATCACGCACATAAAAAATCGGAAATATCTTTTAAGATATTTCCGATTTTTATTCTTAAGCTGGATAAATTAAATTAGCTTCTGTTATTTGATTCAATGTATTTTCTAAAAAAGCTTTAGCTTCATATTTAGCCATTGGTAAATTCATATCTAAGTAGTTTCCGCAGTCACGTGCACTAGCGCCTGGAACGTCACCTTCGTAATTAGCAATAAATTCAAATGTTTCTTTAACTAATTCGACAATATCTGATGATTTTAAATCACCTTTTAAAATTAAATAAAATCCTGTACGGCATCCCATTGGTCCAAAATAAATCGTTTGATCAGCAGCTGTTTCATGATTACGTAAAAATGTTGCTGCTAAATGTTCCATAGTATGAATTTCAGCTGTATTCATAACAGGCTCTCGATTTGGTAATTTAGTACGAATATCAAATGTTGTCACAATCTCTTGTCCAATAACATCTTGGCGTGAAACATAAATACCACGTAATAAATCATCATGATTAACTGTAAAACTTGGAATCTTCTTCATCGATGATTCCCTCCTTCTTTCAAATACTTCTCATCTATGCCTATTATACGTTGAATCTTTAAATCTTTCTATACACATAGCGAAATATAGTTCACATTCTAAGAAACAGGCTTAGTCGGTTAGTCTTTTTGGTAGAACGGCTAATTATAGTCGCGCTAAAAGTTTTTACGATGTAAAAAACTTATCTATCCATCTACTCAATTATCCACAAACTAACAAGTTTAGATACTGTGTCTTAAATAAGCATCAATAAAACCATCTAAATCTCCATCCATCACCGCTTGAACATTTCCAACTTCATATGATGTACGATGATCCTTCACTAATGAATAAGGATGGAAGACGTAAGAACGGATTTGGCTTCCCCAACCAATTTCTTTTACTTCTCCACGAATTTTAGCAAGTTCAGCTTCTTGCTCTTCTAGCTTACGTTGATATAATTTCGACTTTAACATCTCCATCGCTGCTTCGCGGTTTTTAATTTGTGAACGTTGATTTTGACACGTCACAATTGTATTTGTTGGTAAGTGAGTAATACGTACTGCTGAATCAGTTGTATTAATATGTTGTCCACCTGCTCCACTTGCTCGGTACGTATCCACTTTTAAATCTTCCGCACGAATTTCAATATCAATATCACCTGAGAACTCAGGCATGACATCACATGAACAAAACGAAGTATGACGACGTCCACCTGAATCAAATGGTGAGATTCGTACTAAGCGATGAACTCCACGCTCAGCTTTAAAATATCCATAAGCATTTGTTCCTTTAATTTTAATCGTCACACTTTTAATTCCCGCTTCTTCGCCAACTAAATAATCTAAAACTTCTACTTTAAATCCTTTTCGTTCCGCATAACGAGTATACATACGATATAGCATCTCTGCCCAATCTTGTGACTCTGTTCCACCTGCACCCGGATGTAACTCTAAGATAGCATTATTTGCATCGTATGGACCGCTTAATAAAATTTCTAACTCAAATTGATTCAGTTTATCGCTCACTTCACTAATTTGAGTTTCTAACTCAGCTTGTAAATCATCATCTGGTTCTTCTTGGATTAATTCAAAAGCAACAGCTAAGTCTTCAACTTCCGCGTCAAGTGCATAAAACGTATTCACCTTATCTTTTAAGGCATTTGCTGCATTAATGACTTCTTGAGCTTTTCGTTGATCATCCCAAAAACCTGCAGCCTGCATTTTGTCATCATATTCTTTAATTTCTACTTCTTTTTGCTCCACATTTAATGACTCTTTAAATTGGGCAATACGCTCAGACATCTTTTTAATCTCTGCTCTTATTTCATGAATTTCCATCTTTGTCACCACTTCTTTATGTCAAATTTCATGTCAAAAAATTGTTATTTTAAATGCAAAACAAGTTCAACTGATGACTTAACATCATCAGTTGAACTAAAATTACCTACTATCGACTATCTATAATAAAACGAATGAATAACGATTAGTTATCTTTTCCACAACATTGTTTATATTTTTTTCCACTTCCACATGGACATTCATCATTACGACCAACTTTTTGTGCACTACGAGTTACTGGACGTTTTTTCTCTTCTTTTCCACTATTCGTTGCTGTTGGTTTTGCTACTTCTTCACGTTGTAAGTTTTGACGGATTTCAGCACGTAAAATATAACGTGTCACATCATCTTCAATACGTTCGATTAAACGATTGAACATTTCAAATCCTTCACTTTGATACTCATGTAATGGGTTGATTTGACCATAAGAACGTAAATGAATTCCTTGACGTAAAGCATCCATTGCATCAATATGGTTCATCCAGTGTGTATCAACGACACGTAACACGATAACTTTTTGGAATTCATGGAAGATTGATGGATCAATTGATTGTTCTTTTTGACGGTAATCTTCTTTAACTAGATTTGCAATATAATCAATCATTTCTTCCTCTGTTTTTCCTTCTAAATCAGCTAACTCTACTTTATTGATTGGGAATAAGTTTGTATTTAAGTAATTTAATAATCCTTCATAGTTATAGCTACTCGCTTCTTTATGCTTAGATTCATGACTATCTGCTGGGGCAAACGTGTGAACTAAACGTGTGACTGATGATTCAACCATACCGAAAATAATATCTGTTAAATCTTCTGTTTCTAAAATATCTTGACGTTGTCCATAAATCACTTCACGCTGACGACGGATGACATCATCATATTCAAGTAAGTTTTTACGCATATCATAGTTATTACCTTCTACACGTTTTTGAGCAGATTCTACCGCTTTTGTTACCATTTTACTTTCAATTGGTTCATTCTCATCCATTCCTAATTTATCAACCATCGTATGCATACGATCTGAACCGAAACGACGCATTAATTCATCTTGGAATGATAAATAGAAGCGCGTATATCCTGGATCTCCTTGGCGACCTGAACGTCCACGTAACTGATTATCGATACGACGTGATTCATGGCGCTCTGTCCCAATAACAGCTAATCCACCTAAAGCTTTTACTTCATCTGTTAACTTGATGTCTGTACCACGTCCTGCCATATTCGTTGCAATCGTTACGGCACCTTTATTCCCAGCATCCATAATAATCTCTGCTTCACGCTCATGGTTTTTCGCATTTAATACGTTGTGTGGGATTCCTTTACGCTTTAATAATTGTGAAATATATTCTGATGTTTCAACGGCTACCGTCCCAAGTAAAACCGGTTGACCTTTTTTATGACATTCAATCACTTCATTAACAACGGCATTAAACTTCGCATTCATATCTTTATACACTAAATCTGGAGCATCGATACGTGCAATTGGACGGTTCGTTGGAATTTCAACAACCATCATATTATAAATATTACGGAACTCTTCTTCTTCTGTTTTTGCTGTCCCTGTCATTCCTGATAACTTATTATATAAACGGAATAAGTTTTGGAATGTAATTGTCGCTAACGTAGAAGTTTCTTGTTTAATTGGAACTCCTTCTTTAGCTTGAATCGCTTGATGAAGCCCTTCAGAATAAGCACGACCTTTCATTAAACGACCCGTAAATTGGTCAACAATAACAACTTCATCTTCTTGAATAACGTAATCCACGTCACGTGCCATAATATAATTTGCTTTTAACGCATTATTAATGTGGTGTAATAAAACGGCATGCTTAATATCATATAAGTTATCAATACGGAAAGCACGCTCAGCTTTCTCAATTCCACCTTCATTTAACTGAATATTTTTTGTTTTAATATCGATATTATAATCTTCTTCATCTTTTAATGTCTTAACAAATCGATCAGTATGAACATAAAGGTTCGCGGTACGTTTTTGTCCACCTGAAATAATTAATGGCGTACGCGCCTCATCAATTAAAATAGAATCGACCTCATCGACAATGGCATAGTTTAATTTACGTTGTACCATTTGTTTAGCATATAACACCATGTGATCTCGTAAATAATCAAATCCTAATTCATTATTCGTTGAGTAAGTAATGTCACAAGCATACTGTTTCTTTTTCTCTTCAGAAGGCATTCCTGCTAAGTTTAACCCGACTGTTAAACCAAGCCAACGATATAATTCTCCCATCTCACGAGCATCACGACTCGCTAAGTATTCATTAACTGTAATGATATGAACCCCTTTACCTTCTAACGCATTTAAATAAGCAGGCATCGTTGACGTTAATGTTTTACCTTCACCTGTTCTCATCTCAGCAATATTTCCACCGTGTAAAGCAATTCCCCCAATGATCTGTACTTTATATGGTTTCATACCTAATACACGTGTTGATGCTTCACGAACAACAGCAAACGCCTCAACTAATAAATCGTCTAGCGTTTCCCCTTTTTCAATTCTCTCTTTGAACTCTAATGTTTTATTTTGAAGTTGCTCATCTGTTAGTTGTTGCATATGTGGTTCTAAAGCAATTACTTCATCTGCTAATTTATCAGCACGCTTTAGTACTTTTACACTTGGATCTAACATTTTCTTAATGGCTGAAATCATCATCATCGCTCCTTGTCTATCTTTAACTAACCATTGCTAGCTAATACTCTTTTTATTAACATAATGTTACCACTTTTGAATAAACATGTACACAAAAAATCCCCACTTGGACATAATGTATCCTAATTTTTACCTACCTTTTCCTCGCTTTACTCTGATTACATGAAATTCATCTCATCACGATTACAACGATTATTTTTTCTAACAAGGTTTCATAACTAATTAAAGGCACTTTCTCTTCCACATAAAAAGCTGCCCTCTACTTGAGACAGCTATCGAACGAATTCAGATAGATATTTGAATGACGAACTAAAGAGACTATCTAAGATAGTCCCTTTTTTAAGTATCGATTAATTATTCGTTTCAATCACAGCATATTTTCCGTCTTTACGACGATACACGACACAAACAGCATCTACTGCCATATCACGATAAACATAGAAATCATGACCTAGTAATTCTAATTGCATAATCGCTTCTTCAACGTCCATTGGTTTTAAATGAACATTTTTTATTTTATAAGGAATCTCATCCTCCTCATTATAAACTTCTGGTGTATCATCCATAGTAATGAAATAGTTACTAATTCCTTCACGTTCACGAATCTTTTTATTTGCTTTTGTTTTATGACGACGGATTTGACGTTCTAACTTATCTACAACTAAATCAATCGCTGCATATAAATCATCACTCTCTTCCTCAGCACGTAAAATAAATTGATTACCTGGAATAGTGACCTCTACCTTTTGAATTACATCATAAATTTTAATGTAGACGCGAGCCTCTAAATCTTGATTAGTAGGTAAAAATCGTTGTAAACTTCCTACCTTTTCCTCAATATAATTTTTAATTGCTTCTGTTACTACGAAACGATTAGCTCCCCTGATTTGAATTCTCATTAGAATCACTCCTATCTATCTGGTGTACCTTTATTATAATACAAACACTAGAGAAAGGAAAGCGTTTTCCGTTTTTTGTCGAACATATACTTGCCCTAAAAGTCGAATCAAAATCTTCTTTGTCGCATTGATATTATAACAAGAACCTTATTTAAGTTTAGTCGGTGCTCCTCCTATTTATACCTAGAAAACGATTATAAAAAAAATCATGGTTCATTTAGTACAGTCGAATCGTCTGGGAATTGGCTTTTTCTGCTGAAACAAGTAATAACGTCGTTGAAGAAGGAAGCTTTTGTTTTACTTGTTCCATTAAAATAGAAAACCATGGATAAGGCCCCCTAGTGTTAAACTCTAAAACTGTCACTTGATCCTGAGTTTTTAACTGCCGCTTAGCCTCTCTTTCAAAAAAAGAAAGAAATAATTTAATTAAAATCATATCACCTTTCTCTAAACGAGCTATGACTTGTTGAATCCAGTCATTATCTTCAAATAAAATGGGTCCCTTTTTTTGATTAAACGATGACTCACACCTATCACAAAGCTCCAGAGGGTTTAATGATAAAAAGTCATGGAATCGATTTATTATAATCTCTTGATGGCAAACTAAACATTTCATCTTATCTTTCCTCCTTTAGTAACTTTTGTTGTTTTGCCATTTGATTCATTCGCTTAATTTGTTCACGTGCACAATCCATGGCATGAGTAATACCATAGTGGAAAAAAATAATTTCTCCATGTGGATAATTCGGGTTTCGCCCGACTCGCCCACTAATTTGTACTAGAGCACTTTCTTCATAAACTTCATGTTCTGCACAAAAAATAGCAACATCAATATTTGCTATTGTGACACCACGTTCTAAAATCATCGTCGTAATGAGAAATTGCCCTATTCCTTCTTTAAACTGTCTTACTTTTTGAAGCCTCTCTTCATCACTCGAATAGACAAATGCTACTTCTAACCTTAGAAGCTTTCTTAGTGCTTGTTGAAGAAGATACCCTGCTGCAATCGTTGGAACAAATAAAAGGGCTCGCCGATTAGTAGCAAGTTTTTTTCTCATCCACCGTAAAACACCGTTAGGAAGACGCCCTTTTTTCAAAGCTTTCTCAAGATTCCCTGCCCATTGAAACTTAGGAATATCAAGGGAATATAAATGATATCTTGCAGGAATGAGACAGCATTTAAGAGTCCCCTTCTTAATCGCTAGTTGATCCGCTTTTGACGGCGTTGCAGATAAATAAATCGTAGCACAGGTTAGCTTACAAGCTTTCTTTGCTAGTCTCGGTAACATTTCATCAAACGTATACGGAAAGGCATCAACTTCATCTATAATTAATAAATCAAACGCTTGATAAAATCTAATTAATTGATGGGTCGTACTAATCACAATATCTCCATAATCCATTTTTTCATCTGAGTGACCATGCAGTCCAATCACCTTTGCATATGGAAAAGCTTGTTTAAGGCGGGGGACTAACTCAATGACAACATCTGCTCTTGGAATGGCCCAGCAAACTCGCTTTTGTTGCTTTAAAGCAAGAGAAATGGTTTCAAACATCATCTCCGTTTTTCCTGGCTCCGCAGACAGCCCAGATCAGCCCAAATCCATTGGTGCTTAAAATCTCTTTTGAGAAATCTGAAGCTTTTTGTTGTAGCGGGGATAACTTAAAGTCTACATTTAAAACATGTGCATTTTTTGTAATTGATGGAGTAATTAACGACCGATATAAGTAATGCTCACTATCTACCATTTTGAAGTCTAAGCATTGGCGACAGTAAGTAATAGTCTTTTCATTGTATACAAAAGTTCCGAACCATTCATCTGATTCATTCAAGCAGCGCTCACATCTTTTATTGTTAATCCCAATCACCTTTACGACGTCTTTTTCCTGAATAACACCTTCTTCATATCGCTTCAAGTACTCTTCTTCTGTCCATTCTCGTCCACTGATATCAATCATAAAAAAATCACCTCTAACATGATATACGTTACAGGTGATTTTTTTCTTTTATTTAATTTTTGCGACGTGGCAGCGTGGTAATAACGCTTTGTAATCTTGCTCAATGACATGAGCCGTTTCAAATGTCATTGCATTCGCACTCGATAGAGCAATAGCTTTTTGAAGCATCGTTGCAGGTTCGTCACCTTCAGCAAATGAGATACACATTGAAGCAACGACAGTATCTCCACAACCAAGTGTACTTTTTACATCTACTTCAGGGGCTTGACCTTTCCAAACACCATGCTCTGAAACAAGCATGGCACCTTCTTTTCCAAGAGAAATCAAAACATAAGCAATGCCTTCTTTACAAATATTTTGAGCATATTCAATCATTTGCTCCTCTGTTGCATTCTTTTGACCCATTAATTCAAGCATCTCATCTTTATTAGGCTTAATGAGACGTGGTTTTTCTTTAATAGCTACTTTAAGTAATGGACCTGATGTATCAACAATGACTTGATCACAATTTGCTTTTGCTAGTTGAATGAGCTTTGTAAAATATACTTCATCAACACCTCGTGGAGCACTTCCACAAATCGCTACAACTGTACTTTGTTTCGCTAACTCTTCTACTTTATGTAATAATTGGTTTAGTTCAGAAAGCTCAATTTCGGGCCCTTTTTCAAGTAATTCAGTGCGCTTACCATTCGTATCAAATAGCTGAATATTTGTACGTGTCGTTCCTTTAATTGAGATAAAATGGTCATTTATCTTTTCTTCTTCAAAACATTGTCTAAAAATTGGAGCGACAATTCCTCCTAAGAAGCCTGTCGCATTGACTTCACGCTTAAAATCTCTTAAAACTTTTGCGACATCGATCCCTTTTCCAGCAGCGGATGTACTTAAAATCTCAGCACGATTTGTCTCACCGACATTAATAGTATCAATCTGCATTAACTTATCTAATGCAGGATTTAATGTTACAGTTGTAATCACTAATCTCACACTCCTTCGAGTTTAGTATATTCAACTTTACTCAATTCATTTACTATGATTAAAAAAGACCAACTCTTAAAGGGTTGATCTTTTAACGTTCCTTTACTTTTTAAATGTTTTTCTACTTTTACTTGAACTAATAGTGCCTAAACTAATCAATGAAAGTCCACCTAATATCCATCCCATTAAATCGTGATAGCCCGTTTGTGGTTTTACACTCTCATTTTTATTGCTCTCTTGATTTTGTTTATTCTCATCCTTTGAATCAGGAGTTGTTGATAAGTTCACTAGCTCATTTAAAAATTCAGTCACAGCCTTATTTTCTGTTGGAACAACTAATTTTAAATAATGTGTCTCAACCATATTTTCTAATGTCAAAGCATAAGTTACTGTTGAAGTACGAGTAGGAATGATCGTTGCCGTTACTTTATATCCTTTTAATAACTGCTTAATTGAATCAACTGTCGCATCACTAGAAACTTCAAGTTGTAATGGTGAAGATTTTGTGGCATGGCCAGCAATAGGTTTTAAGACTGTCGGATCAATTACATCTTTAATCGATTGCGGAATCACATATTCCTGTGTATTGCTTTCTCCTTTATTAGGTGTCTCAGTTCCTTCCTCATCTGAATCTTCAATTTCCCCATCTCCTGGAGTATCATTCTCATCATCATCTGGTGTTTCAACTTCTCCGTCACCTGGTACTTCTGTTTCTCCATCATCACCTGGAACTCCCTCATCTCCAATTTCAGCTCCAAGTTCATATCCAATCTCAATAATAGTTGGCTCTGTCTTATTATGGGCCATAATTTCTAAGAAATCTTCTGCATGAGTTAAAATAGATTCTAATCCATTAAAGTCAATTCCACCATTGTCGTTAATAGTTGGGTATAAATCTGCCTGATTTTCCTTTCTTAGTGTAAAGTCTGTAAACCAATCGGCTGAAATTTTTTCACCAAGACTATTAGTACCATTAATATAATTTGTCTCACTCGCTAACGTCTCTTGTCCTTTTAAATCAATATTATCTTCTTTTCCGCCATTATAAGAGATAAAGTGATCTAATTTATAATTTGTTTCCTTATAAGAGGTATACAATGAAAGATTCTCTCCGCCATTATTAAAAGATAACGTATTATAAATTTGAACATCCGGTCCACTATTACTTGTGACTCCTTTAGCATAGTTATTAAACGAAATACTATGACTTAAAATATGGTTCCCTGGCATACTTTCGCCACCTAATTTAAATCCATTTCCTTCTCCTACGACTGTTTTATTAGGATCTGTTGATAAATAACCATTTTCATAAGCAATCGAGTATTCAACTTTTACTTGACCAATACTTCCCGATATTGATTTAGCATATAAATCCCATCCATCATCGATGTTATGATGAGAAATACAATAGCGAAATACATTGCCAGCCCCAGCTGTAATTTTAGCTGCAAATCCATCTGCATCATTAGCATTTGAATCCATATTATTATAAGATTCTACACTTTGAATTAAATTATAGCTTGGCCACATCTCAATACTTTCTGAAGATGATCCACTAATTTGTAAACCTGTTGTTCCATTATTATAAATCTTTAATTGTTCAATGATATTGTGATTTCCTTGAATTAAAATAGGCTTAGCATTATCTTGAGAATTACAAATTTCAAAACCATAGAAATGCCAATAATCTGCATTTAATGTAAATCCACCTTTCGGTGAGTTTGATAAATCAATAACGACACGTTTTCCCGGTTCAGCCATAAGTGTAATTCTCTCTTCTGCTGTTCCACTATGTCCTCGATCAATTGTAATTGCCTGATCTAAATAATAAGTTCCTTCAAGTAAAACAATTTCTTGTCCTGGCTGAGCATAGGCAATTGCTGTATAGATGTCTAAAGGACTAACTTGTGTTCCTTCATTACTACTACTTCCATTCGCTGAAACATATAGTGCATTTTCACTTGTTCCAAACGTCTGACATGAAATATTAACATTTAACGTCATCGTATCATATGATGATAATTTTTGATAACTTTCTAACAATGGTTGATTCTCTGATGGCGTAAATTCTACCTTAAATCGATTCTCACCTTGCTTTAAAATTAATTCATTTAATAATCGAGTATTAGCATCTAATGAAAGATTTTCATAAAGGATAGTTCCTTCTTCATCTTTAATCGTAACAGTTCCGTTAACATTTGATTTTAGTGATAACTCATATTCTTTATTTGATGTTGTTTTTGTTGTATCGCTTGAAATAGTTGGATTAATATATTCAATTGGTCTTCCAATTGCTGCTTCATCTTGTTCAGGTGAAATGATTTTAAAATCAATATCTGATACTGTCACTTGAACACCGCGTGAAGCCATGAAGCCAACATAAAGTGCATCTTGCTCTTGGGTCGTTAATAGCTCATTATCGTAATCATAATAAATGACTTCATTTGTTACATCATTATTTAGAATAGCATGATAACCTGTATTTGATTTACGAAGGGTTAACGTGTATGTTTCGCCTTCAAAATAATGAGGTTTAGAAGCACTTGATTGATTTTCGCTATTAAATCCCCAATCAAATACTTCATTATTAATTAATTGTCTATTAGAAGATGAAGTTGTTGGACCTTCCGTATATCCTGTCACAAATCGCCCACCTGGAATTCCGTTATACGTTGTAGATCCATTTTTATATCGAGCAAAAACTGCACCTGCTGAATTATAATATCTGGCACTACTATTTCCAACCTCTATTGTATCAATGGCCATAACACCAAAACCAGATTGACCATCATAAGTTTTTCCACCTACTGTCGTCTTATCTACAGTAAATGTAGCCGTTAATGTAAAATTATCTGTCTGTGGATTTAGCTTTGTATAGTAAAAAGTAAACCCATCCTCACTATCTGCAATCTTTCCACCTGATGCTTCAATTGTAATTGTTCCATCTTCATTTTCAGTTACAGTTCCCGCTGCACCAGATCCAACATTTCCTACATTCCAACTATAATCTTTTTCTATGTCTCTTTCTGAAACCGAAGTCGCCTCATCAGCTATTGAATAATCTGCATGACTTTCACTTATATCTGCGGCATATAGTTCGATAGTATCATTTGATGATAGTAACTCATCTTCCATTACTGTGCTACTTATCTCCTCATGTCCTAATTCATCTTCATTCTTATCTGAAGTCTCAACGTTATTGGTTTCAATTGATTCTTCTTTATCTAATATCCCTTCATTTACTCCTTGTTCTCCTAATGCCCCTATATCCTCTAAATCTGTCTCTATATCTTCTACTTCGATTAATTGTTCCTCATGTTCTAGTGGTGATTGAATACTCTCTTTTAGTTCGCTAACATCTTCTGCATCTAAGTTAACTGTCTCTTCAGCCTCAACTTGAACCATACCAATTTGAAAATTAGATAAGATTACAGATGCCGCCAGTAATAGTGATGTATTCTTCTTCGTCTTTTTCCAATACATGAAATCCCCCCGAATTTCTTTCATTTTAATGATATTGAATACTAACCTTTAATAACATAATTGATAATCACTCGTTTATTTTCAATTATGTCATTAATCTTTCTATATAATCCCCCCCTTTATTTACTAATAATTCATGAAATTATCTTGCCATTTTAAAAGCGATTTCTTAGTCGAAATATAAACGTCAATATTAATTTTTTCGTATGAGCAACTATCATTCGTATATGCGAACATCAAATTTCTAGAAGTAAACAAAAAAACATATTTTTAATTACTTTATTTCAAGTTTTTCTTTTAATGTCGAAAAAAAGCTGACTCAATTGAGCCAGCTTCGTATCTTAAATTATTTTGATTCACTATTACGTTTATTAGTCATGTAAACAACATATCCAGCAATCATGAGAGCCATTCCTGCTGCTAACCAACCAAGTAAATATCCATAACCTGTCTCAGGTGTTTCTTGAGATGAGTTATTTCCATTTGTGCTGTTTCCATGTCCATTGTTGTTTCCATTTCCGTTGTTGTTTCCATCGTTATCTGGTGCTTGTTCAACTAAACTATCTAAGAAATTAATAACCGCTGTATTGTTAGTATCTACATTTAATGTTAAGAAATATACTTCACTATCTTTAGCTAAAGTCACATCATAAACAGCAGAGCTACGAGTTACTTTACGTGTTACTGTTACTGTGTAACCATCCATTAACTTTTTAATTGATTCTACAGTTGCTTTTGTAGTTACTTCAAGTTTTAATGGATTTTCTTTTGTTGCATTACCTACGATAGGCTTAATAACTGTTGTATCAATTAAATCTTTAATTGATTCTGGAATAATATATTCTGGCGTTTCGTTTCCACCGTTATCTGGTGTTTCTGATGATGATTCTACTACAACCTCGTCTGTGTTACGAACACGAATTCGTTTTCCAGCTGCATCTTCTGCTGCTAAACCGACAACTGATAATGTATCTCCAACTTTAATGCGGTTAGCCCATGCTCCAACAGCTTCTCCTGATTGTCCACCACCAATATATCCATTAATGTGAACACGTGCTTCTCCTGATTCATCACTAATAATAATATTTCCGGCTTGTGTATCAATTGATTGGACAACACCTTGAGTTGAAACTAAAAGTCCTTCATACTCTTCTAACATAGTTTGAGCTGCTGTTAATTTTGTTGGCTTAACTAAGTTAATTGATTCATCAATGATTTCTACATCTGTTAATTCTTGAACTTCACCTAATTGTGTATCACCTTCATAAGAACCAACAACACCTGTAATACGTACCTTTTGGCCTAATTTTAATTTTGTATTAGCGATTGGGTGAATTGTAATTCCACCTGTTTCATCTTGTACATAAACAACATCAAAGAATGATGTTAATGGATTGTTGTTTCCAGATGTGATGATTCCTTCAATCGTACGAGTTTCACCTTTTAAATCTGGCTCATTATCTCCATTTGCGTCAACATGTAATTCAGCAATTGGTGTAATTTGAGCTGCTTTTGCTGGTGCCACATCATTAATGATATTTGTCATAATTGTACGGTTTGAATAATCACGAGTTGGATCCATTTCAAAGTCTGAGAAGAATGTTACCCCAGAAGCAATGATTTTTGCTCCATTATCTAATGTTTCAACAGCTAAAGCAACAACTTCACCTGGTTTAAGTTCTTGCCAGTCATCTTGATTATCAGCATCAGTATTTTGTGTTGTTGGATGTCCTTTAACGACAACATCTACATTTGCTGATTTGTCCTCAACTAACACTGAGTTCCCGCTATAGAAACTGAGTTTATAATCTTGGTTACTTGAATTTTCTTGTTCAATTTTACCGAAGTCAATTCCTTTAGTATATGGACTTTCCTCATTATAATCATCGAAGTATAAACGGAATTTTTGGTTGCTATATTCTGTATTATCGATAACTTGGTCATCATTGAAACGTAAAGCTGATCCAATAGCTTCTAATACTTTATTTCCCTGTGCAGCATTACCATACTCGCCAGTTTTATCACCATAGTCAGCTTTTGATGTAATAATTAAATGTCCACCAGCTTCAACATAGTCTTTGATTGCTTCTACTTCTGAATCACTATAGAAATGATCATTTGATGGATCCGTTAAAATTAAAACATCCATTCCATTTAACACATCAGCTGTAATTTCTTTCTCATTGATGTGAACAATTCCACCTTCTTGACCCACTAATTCGGTTACATACTGCATTTTGTTTGGATATTTTGATTCTGTCACATAAGCATTTGCATGGCTACCATCAATTAATACATGGCTTACTTCGCTTGAATCAAACGTCTTTACTTCGATACGCTCTGAATATTGACGCTCAGCTCCATTAACCGTTAATGTAATCACCGCTTCAATAACATTTTTCCCTTTTTTCTTTAATGGGAATGATGCACTTAATGTTGCTGTATCAGATGGTTTAATTGTTGCTAAGGCAGCTGTTGCAATTGGTTCAGAAGATCCATTTACAAAGTATTCAACTTTTGCATTTGTTACTGGGGTTGACTCATTATTATATACAACTGCATCTACTGTGACTTCGTCTCCAACTAATACTTTTGAAGAGCTTACTGTTACACCTGAAATACCTACGTTTTCTTTTTCTCCAATCCATACTGGAGCTGTAACTGCAATATCTAAGTCATTTTGAGTTACTTTAACATAATAATAAGTTGATGATGCTTCCGGTTCAAATGATAACGTCCACTCTTTCTCTGTTGCATCAACATTTGTAATTTCATGAGCAACACGTCCACCATCTGTAATTAATTGAATTTTATCGATTGTATCCCCAGCATTTGGATCCATTACTTTAATGTAAACTTCAGCTGACTCTTGCTCAGATAAAATTGATCCCATTGTTGCACCATTTAACTCGTAAGAAATATGTAAATTCTCATCTTCTGTTGAATAAACACGGCGCTCACGAATTGCTTCATATAAGCTATCGCGTGTTAATTCTTCAGCTTCAATAACTGTACGAGCCGTATTGGCATTTCCCCATAAACCTTTATGGTTATCTTGGTTGTTTGTAGGAGCAACGTGCCATCCTTTATCTAATGCACGAGTATAATACTCATATGATGGGAAGTGTGCACTACTGCGAATTGGTCCATCACCATTTCCAACTTCGATTAATGTAATTAACTCATCAATTTCTTCATCATAGAATCCGAAGTCTACGAAATCACCGAATGTTGTACCTGGGTGATTGAACTGTGAAACTGATTGTGGTTGTGTTTTTAATGTTTCGTAATAGTTACGTAAGTTCATTGCTGAATTTGTACGCGTTTCGAATCCTTTTGTATTAAATGTATTCATGTGCCCGTACTTACCAGTACCTGCTGACCATGTCATCTCATAAGCATAAATAGCAGTGAATGCTCCATCTTCATTATACTTATCTGCAGCATTTAAACCTGTTTGCCATTTTGTACTCATTGATCCGTCTGCAATATTTGCTTGTGTATCATTATCAAATGAGTTTGAGTGATCTGTTACGGCTAAGAAATCAACCTTGGCATTTTCTCTAGCATGAGTATACGCATCATCAATTGATCCAGCCCCATCTGATAAATTAGTATGTGAGTGTAATTGTCCGAAGTATAAGTTACGTGCAACATCTGCAACTTTAAATGTCCACTCTTTTTCAGTCTCATTACCTGTATTATCAGCTAATTGTAACTTCACTTTATAAGTTCCATTAGCTAATGCTTCTTCAACTTGATAAGTTAATTCCGTTTCAGTAATTGTTGCTTTTTCAGTTACTTCTTCATCATTGAAAAATAATTTAATTGAATCTAGCTTAATTCCTGAACGATCTGCATATTTTGCTGAAATTTTAGGTGTTTTATTTTTACCTAAGTTTGCATTATCAGCTGGTGAAATTGATGTAATTTCTGGTTTTGTATAGTCTTCTGATGAAATAGAAATTTTCTTTGTATCTGTCGTCGCTTTATTTCCTTCGATATCTGACGCTTCGATCTTATACTCAATTCCTTTAGCATCTAAATCTTTCTTTCCAATAATCCCTTGATATACGCCATCATTTAATCCCATTGGAACTGATTTAAATTCATTTTCTCCAACGATACGATAGTATAATGTTACATCTCCAACTTTACGGTTATCTGTAACATCAGCCTTGATTGTAATATCAAAGTCTAAATTTCCTTCTGTCACAATTTCAGTTAACTGAATAACTGGCTTCTCAGTATCTGGCTCTTTTACACCTAATCCTTGAGCAACTAAAGTCATATCATCAAATGATATGTTCATTTTTCCTTTTTCTTCAATGATAATACGAATACGAGTTGCATCTTCTGGAATACGTACTCCGAAGTTTTCATTATTACCGGCAAATGAATTGAACATCGCTAAGTTTTTCCACTCATCTTTAAAGTTCGATTGATATTGCACACGTAAAACTGTTGTTCCACTTGCTTGTGTTGAGTTTCCTTTAGCAACGAACTTTAATAAACCATGTCCATCTAGACGGAATTCTTCAGTCGTAATATATTGCCCTTGTTTTGTAAACTTAACAGCTGACTTCCCATAGTTATCCTCTGCCGTTAAGTTTGTTTCCCATCCTTCAGCAAACTCTGGAATCTTACTAAATGTTTCTGTGAAAACTGTAACCGGATATTCAGTTGCTGGGCTAACAACAATTCGTTTATCTCCAATGTATTTTTTTCCATCCACCATAACAGCAGCTGAAACAACATGAGTTCCTTCTTTAAGAGCCTTGACCTTTCCGCTGTTATCAACAGATAAAGCTGCTTGATCACTTGATGTAAATGTTGCATCCGAGATGCTTTCTCCATTTTTAGTTGTTACTTGTAACGTTGAGCTCATTCCCACTTCAAGTGATGATGCTCCCGAAACAACCAATTCTCCATAAGCATCTGCATCCGGTGTTGAACCGTTATCTGGAGTAGTTGTTCCACCATTACTTGGAGGTGTTACCTCTCCACTATCAGGTGTTTCTGGTGTTTCTGGTGTCTCTTCCGCCCCACCTTCAACAATTGATCCAGTTCCATAAACAACAACATCATCAATTGAGATATTACCAGACTTTTTATTAATTCCAAAACGAACTTGTGTTACTTCCTGTGAAAGTTCGAATGTTAAAATTTCTTTTTCCTCACTAATAACTTGTTGAGAAATTACTTCCCACTTATTATTTTCTAATACTTCAACAAGTAATTCTGATGTAAAGCCATCATTTCCACCATTTCCTTTTGTAAGGAATGATAATTGCCCCGTACTTTCCAAGTTAAATTTCGGTGACGTTAATGTCTGTCCCGTTTTTTCAAGTTTAACAGCAGGAGTCTTTTCACCTGATTGTGCCTCCCCTTTGTAAACTGGACGAGTAGTTTTAGTATTTGCATCTGTCCAGCCATTAGGCATTTCATCTAAATAATTATCGAATCCTTCTTTAAATATGAATGATTGTTCAACTTCTGCTTGCACAGCTTGTGCATATGCTTTTGGGTTAGGAATAATAATCCCTGATGTCGCAATACTA
>JAUMTV010000188.1 GCA_030531025.1 Turicibacter sp. | reverse complement strand
TTTCTTCGAAAATGGTAGGTGACCCACGGCACAACGATCAAACATTTAGTGTGTCATGATAAATGTAGATTTTATTTCTGTTTATATATAGATTAAATATGAGCTGCTTAAGTCATTAAATTTGACCGATTCCTAAACTATTATTTCATATTTTAAAGCAATTTTAAGCAATGTATCGCTTTTTAAAACTGTATATTTAAAAACTTGAGATTCACTCACACTCGCCTCTTGATTCGTTCCCTTATCACTCGATGAATTAGATAAAGCAGTAACACTAAAGGTTACGCATAAAAGAAACATCCCTATGTCACGAACACTTCTTTTATCTTTTATCATCCCTATTCCATGTGTTTAAATTTATTGAAAGTTTCCTCATTAACAACGGCGATTAATTCACTTGTAAGACTTCTCCTGGATAAATAAGATCCGGATTACTAATATTATTCCAGCTTACTAAATCAGACACACTCACTCCAAATCGCACCGCAATTTCAGATAGCGTATCCCCACTTCTTACTGTATATGTTTGAGCTACTTCTGACGTTGATTGATTAGCTCTTCCTCTGATTCGTAACACTTCTCCTGGATAAATAAGATCCGGATTACTAATATTATTCCAGCTTACTAAGTTAGACACACTCACTCCAAATCGCACCGCAATTTCAGATAGCGTATCCCCACTTTGTACGGTATATGTACGCTTCGTAATTCCAGTTGAACCAGCTGAATTCACTCGAACTTTTAATACTTCCCCTGGATAAATCAAATTCGGATTACCGATATTATTCCAACTCACTAAGTCTGACACACTCACTCCAAATCGCATCGCAATTTCAGATAACGTATCCCCGCTTCTTACTGTATACGTTATGTCAGAAGTTGTCGGTTCATTCGGTGTTGGCTTTTGTTCATCTGGAACACTTGGTACAGGTGTCTGTTGGTCAGACAAAAAGATTCCCTCTGTAAAATAGTCTAAGTCAACGGAACTTCCACCAATCCCTGAAACACTTCCTGCATCACTATATTGAAACCCCACCCAAGACGACCATTTTCCATTATTTTGTGGTTCAGATACGCCATATTCAGCCACCCATAATGGATAATTAGCGATCGATTCATCCCAAACATTAATCGCATCTGATGTATCACTGTACACAACTACCTCTTTACCACTAAGCGATTCCACTGTTTGTAAAAAGACTAGTCCGATTTCGTTAATCTCTGCAACTGATAAATCACCAAATGATTCAAAATCCATCGCCAATCGACAATCAATAGCCTTATCTTCTAAAACGGAAACAAAAAAGGCAGCTTCTAATCTCGCTTCTTCAACTGTTCTAGCAGTCATATAATGATAAACACCTACTTTTAAATTAGCTGCTGTTGCTTTTTCATAATTGCTCTCAAAATAAGGATCTACCCATCGACTCTCACTCGACTTAATGTACACAACCTCAATCCCTGATTGCTTCACCGCCTCAAAATCGATTTCTCCTTGCCACTCACTCACGTCAATCCCATTATATATTTCCTCACTACTTGGATCTAAAGCATAACTTTTCATTCCAACATAAAAACACGTGATGACACTAACTAATCCAATAACCCGCTTCTTCATCAATAGCCCTCCTTAATCGTTCATATACTGATATATCGTATGCAAGTCTTTAAAATCGGGGACTATCTCCATCTATAATCAGTAGATATTCATTTCTAACTGCTCAACTCTAACAAAAAAAGCTACCTAAAAGATAGCCTAAATCGCACATTTAAACGTTTTTTGAGTTACACTAAGCTGTTCATTTTCAATAAAACTTAAACGTTCTTCATCATTAATTAACTCATTTAACTGAATATAGGAAAGAAAATTTTTCTTCCCAAATCGGCGAATCTCTTTAAATAATTCATGTCCGTAAGTCTGTAAAGAGAGCGAAGAATCAATCATAAAATCTCGTAGAAATAAATAACGATAACGGACACTTCCATATACCGATTGCCCCTCTTTCATCTCAAGCAATGCCATTCCTCGAATGTCTCCATTCACTTCTAATACTAAATATTCCTTCTCACGACTTGAAATATTATTCAAAATCCACTCTTCATCGACACTTCGACCTTGAAAATTATTAGGTTGTAATGTATGACGATGACGATTTAAATCATAATGGAGTTGATGTAATGCTTTAACATCCTTCACTGTTGCGACTCTTACTTTCATTTATGCTCCTCCTTTAAAGTTGCAAGGTAATAACACTGTATGCAGAAAGTAAGCTTTGTATGAGTCATCTGACAAATGCAACAAAAAATAGGCATAAAAGATGCCTATTTTTTATATCCGATTTTAAAATCAATGACATTTTCAAGCGGTTCATTGTGCATAAAATGTCTTAAGTTACGAGCCCAAATCTCAACAATACGTCGCTTAACTTCTGCTAATTCATATCCTCCAGCACTATGAGGAGTGATGATCACATTTTCTAACTGCCAAAGTGGATGCGTCATTGGTAACGGCTCAGGGTCAACGACATCTAATCCTGCTCCAAACAAATAATGTTCACATAACAACTCATATAAATCAGCCGTCTTAACAATTGAACCACGTCCGACATTTAAAAGAATCGAACCTCGTTTCATCTTTGATAATAGCTTGCAATCAAATAAGCCAATCGTCTCATTTGTAGCTGGTAAGCTAATGGCCACTACATCCGCACGTGAGAGCTGCTTCTCAAGTGCATCCATTAAATAAAGCTCATCAATATAATCAGGCTTATCTAAATTCGAGCGCCGGTCCCTATGACATACGCCCCAAGTGATTTCACCATTTTAGCAAATGCACCCCCGATATCGCCAAGACCTACTACTAAAATTGTTGAATTTGAAACATAGCGCATCTCTCCGCACTTTTTCCAAATCCCTTGTTTTTGTAAATCACGAGAGAGATGAATCTTTTTACATAATGTCAGCAGTAAAGCGAGCATATGTTCAGCAACGATCGTTCCATAAGCACCTGTTGCATTTGTTAAGATGACCCCTTCTGGCAACACATCTTCTAGTACATACTTATCGACACCCGCACTTTCTGTTTGAATCCACTTTAGATGACTAGCTTGCGCTAACATATCTGGTAACGGATTTCCTAAAATCACTGTCGCTGATTGAATAACATCTAGCTTCACTGTCTTTGCATTGTCATAAATAAAGACTGCTTCACGTGCAATCGCCTCTAACCGTTGTTGATACTCTTTTTCTAACTCAATCAAAACTAAAACAATCATTACATTGAACCTCCTATTTCATGAACTATAACTTTGCTTACATGAATCCACCTTGTTTAAATATAAAAATCCAAACAAACATTGTCACAACTGATAACATCGAACCAAGTACAACTAAGTGTCCTGCTAAGTCAGCATCCCCGTCCATTTGCTTTGCCATACTGAATGAAGACACTGCCGTAGGTGAAGCAAAAATTGACATTAAAATCGCTAACCCCACTCCACGAATTCCAATTAATAGGGCGAATGATAAACAAATCACAGGCACAATCACCAACTTACCTAATACACCGATTGCAATTTGCTTCACATTACCTTTCATACTTGAAAATGTAAAGGAACCTCCTAAGATTACTAAAGCAAGTGGCGTTGTCACCTTTGATAAATCACTAATCGTCTTCTCTAATACGAGTGGAATTTTGATGTGAAGCCACAAGCATAAAAGCCCAATCACAGAACCAATAATCAATGGATTGGTAAGAATCCCTTTTAAAATTTTAGGCACATTGATTCGACTTCCACGATAAATTTCAAGAATCACAACAGATAGCATATTAAATATAGGTACAATTACTGCAACTAATAAAGCAGCAGCACCTGTTGCCTCTCCCCCAAACAATGAGGTCGTCACAGGAATTCCAAAAATCACAAAATTACTTCGAAAGATTCCTTGAATTAACACCCCACGTTTTCGATTATCTTTCTCAATCCATGCAATGATTAACCAAGTCATAAAAAATGAACCTAACACCCCTAACACAGCAACGAGCATTAACTTTAAATCAAAAACACCAGCTACATCAGTCTGATAAATATTAATAAATAAAAGCAATGGTAAAAAGACTTTGAACACAAGCTGATTCATTCCGGAAATCGTATGCTCATCATACACACGAATTTGCTTCAAACTATATCCTAACACAAGCATTAAAAATAAAGGTACTACGACATTAAACGATAAGATCAAATTCTCCAACTCTAAAAACCCCTTATAGTTATAATCTTTCCAAATCTTATTCTCTTATGTAATTAAAATCCTATTTTTGGAATTATTTTTATTATAGCACGTTATAAAAAAAAGAGAATCTCTCATCAGATTCTCTCCCATCTATATATAAACAGAAATAAAATCTACATTTATCACGTCACACTAAATGTTTGATAGTTGTGCCGTGAAAGGCAGACTATAGTCCAGGGGTCACCTACCATTTTCGAAGAAAATGTATCCACCACTA
>JAUMTV010000187.1 GCA_030531025.1 Turicibacter sp. | reverse complement strand
CTTATTTAGCGTGCTCTTCTACAGCAACTGCAACTGCAACTGTCATACCAACCATTGGGTTGTTACCAGCACCGATTAATCCCATCATCTCAACGTGAGCAGGAACTGATGAAGAACCAGCGAATTGAGCATCTGAGTGCATTCTTCCCATAGTATCTGTCATACCGTAAGAAGCTGGACCTGCAGCCATGTTATCTGGGTGAAGAGTTCTTCCAGTACCACCACCTGATGCAACTGAGAAGTATTTCTTACCTAATTCAACACATTCCTTTTTATATGTTCCAGCAACTGGGTGTTGGAATCTTGTTGGGTTAGTTGAGTTACCAGTGATTGATACGTCAACACCTTCGTGATGCATTATAGCAACACCTTCTCTAACGTCGTTTGATCCATAGCAGTTAACCTTAGCTCTTGGTCCGTTAGAGTAAGCTTTTGAATTAACTATTTCTAATTTACCAGTGAAGAAATCAAATTTAGTTTCAACATAAGTAAATCCGTTAATTCTTGAAATTATCTTAGCAGCATCTTTTCCAAGACCGTTTAAGATAACTCTTAATGGTTCTTTTCTTACTTTGTTAGCTTTTTCAGCTATTTTAATAGCACCTTCAGCAGCAGCGAAAGATTCGTGACCTGCTAAGAATGCGAAACATTTAGTTTCTTCTCTTAAAAGCATAGCTCCTAAGTTACCGTGTCCTAAACCAACTTTTCTATCGTCAGCAACTGAACCTGGGATACAGAAAGCTTGTAACCCTTCTCCGATAGCTTCAGCAGCGTCAGCAGCCTTTGTGCAACCTTTCTTTATAGCGATTGCAGCACCTAAAACGTATGCCCAAGCAGCATTTTCGAATGCGATTGGTTGAGTTTCTTTAACGATTTTATATGGATCTATTCCATACTCATCACATACAGCTTTAGCATCTTCTAATGTTTTCATTCCATACTTTTCTAAAACTGGAGTGATTTGTCCTATTCTTCTTTCATAACTTTCAAATAATGCCATGTCAAAATTCCTCCTTACAAATTATTCATGTCTTGGATCGATTAATTTAACAGCGTCAGCAACTCTTCCGTATTGACCTGCAGCCTTTTCTAATGCTTCGTTAGCATCCATTCCCTTACCGATCATTTCCATCATTTTTCCTAGGTGAACGAACTTGTAACCGATGATTTCATTATCTTCATCTAATGCAATTTTAGTAATGTATCCTTCAGCCATTTCTAAGTATCTTGGACCTTTTTCTAAAGTTCCGTAAGTTGTACCAACTTGAGATCTTAATCCCTTACCTAAGTCTTCTAAACCAGCTCCGATTGGTAGTCCACCTTCAGAGAAAGCAGTTTGAGATCTTCCGTATACGATTTGTAAGAATAATTCTCTCATTGCTGTATTTATAGCATCACAAACTAAGTCTGTGTTTAAAGCTTCTAATATAGTTCTTCCTGGTAATATTTCTGAAGCCATAGCAGCTGAGTGAGTCATTCCTGAACATCCAACTGTTTCAACTAATGCTTCTTGGATAACTCCACCTTTAACATTTAAAGTTAATTTACAAGCTCCTTGTTGAGGTGCACACCAACCTATTCCGTGAGTTAACCCTGAAATATCTGATATTTGTGTAGCTTGTACCCATTTTCCTTCAACTGGAATTGGAGCACATGCATGATTAGCGCCTTTAGCAACAACGCACATTTCTTCAACTTCTTTTGAATACATCATTATATTGATTCCTCCCTAATTAATATTAGTTATAGCTCTCCTAAATACTATGTAATAAATAGGCTGTACTTAACTGGGTCAAGATTTATCCCACTGGGAATAAATCCATCCTACCCTTATATAATAACAGATGAATCAATCTCGAACAATAAGAAAATGATATTTTTTTATCATATTGTTAAAATTTATTATCCTTTTTTCCAAAAATTATTTTAAGTAAACCTTTTAATAATAAAAATGATAATTATTCTCAATTATCTTGCTGTTTATTTACTTTTTTTGATATAATCAAATAAATTATTGATAATAATTATCAATAATTATATTTTTCTTTATTAAATAGATATAATTTCTTATATTTAAGGAGGATTTTTAATGAAAAACGTTGTTGAAATAATCAATATTGTTGCAAGACAAATATTAGATTCAAGATGCTTCCCAACTGTAGAAGTTGAAGTTATTCTTGAAGATGGAACTGTAGGAAGAGCTGCTGTACCATCTGGGGCTTCTACTGGTATATATGAAGCTGTAGAATTAAGAGATGGAAATAAAGATTACTTCATGGGTAAAGGTGTACAAACTGCTGTTAAAAACGTAAATGAAGTAATTGCTAAGGAATTAGTAGGATTTAATGTATTTGATCAAACTGCTATAGATAAAAAATTAATAGAATTAGATGGAACTGATAATAAAGGTTCTTTAGGTGCTAATGCTATATTAGGAGTTTCTTTAGCTGTAGCTCAAGCTGCTTCTAACTTCTTAGGACTGCCTTTATATCAATATGTTGGTGGGGTAAATGCTAAAGTTTTACCTGTTCCAATGATGAACATAATCAATGGTGGGTCTCATGCAGATAACTCTGTTGACTTACAAGAATTCATGGTTATGCCTGTAGGATTTGATTCATTTGATAAAGCTATCCAAGCTTGTGCTGAAGTTTATCATTCTTTAAAGAAAACTTTAAATGATAAAGGTTACTCAACTGGTGTTGGTGATGAAGGTGGATTTGCTCCAAACTTAAAATCAAATGAAGAAGCTATTGAAGTTATCTTAGAAGCTATAACTAAAGCTGGATATGAACCAGGAAAAGAAATGTTTATAGCTATAGATGCTGCATCTTCTGAATACTATAAAGATGGTAAGTACGTTTTAGAACATGAAGGAAAAACTTTAACTGCAGCTGAGATGGTTGATTTCTTAGAAGCTTGGGTTAATAAATATCCAATTATCTCAATTGAAGATGGTATGGCTGAAGAAGACTGGGAAGGTTGGAAACTTTTAACTGAAAGACTTGGAGATAAAGTTCAATTAGTTGGAGATGACTTATTTGTTACTAATACTTCTAGATTAGAAGATGGTATCCAAAGAGGTGTTGCTAACTCAATATTAATTAAGTTAAATCAAATCGGTACTTTAACAGAAACTTTAAATGCTATAGAAATGGCTAACAGAGCTGGATACACTGCAGTTATTTCTCACAGATCTGGAGAAACTGAAGATACTACTATAGCTGATTTAGTTGTAGCTGTTAATGCTGGTCAAATTAAGACTGGTGCTCCTGCAAGATCTGAAAGAGTTGCTAAGTACAATCAACTTATTAGAATTTCAGAAGAATTAGGTGAAGTTGCTGAATATAGAGGAAGAAAAGCTTTCTTTAATATAAAATAATTATTTTTCAGTTTATCTATGTAATTAGGATGATACACATTTAATAGTGTCATCCTTTTTCTATTTGTTTATATTATCCTAATGCTACATCTAAAATCATCATAGTTATAAATCCAAGTATTAATCCTATTGTTGTTAAAGCCTTATTTTCAATAGATGCTTCTGGTAATAATTCTGATCCTACAACTGATATCATAGCCCCTGCTGAAAAAGCTAAGAAAAATGGAAGCATACTTCTAACACTTATTGCTGCTATTGCACCTAAAACCCCTGCTATTGGCTCTACTATACCAGATGCTTGACCATAGAAGAAACTTTTTCCTCTCGATAAACCTTCTCTTCTTAATGGCAAAGAAACTGCAGCCCCTTCAGGAAAGTTTTGAAGCCCTATACCTAAAGCTAAACTTATAGCTGCTCCTATTGATGCAGATGGTATACCAACTGCTAATCCTCCAAAAGCCACCCCTACTGCTAACCCTTCTGGTATGTTATGAAGAGTAACTGCAACAACTAATAATATACTCTTCTTATACTTTTGTACTATTGAGTCTTTTGCCATTTCGTCATTTTCCGTTATTACACCATAAGAATATTTATCCATCATCTTATCTGCTAAAATTATAAATACCCCGCCAGCAAAAAATCCTATAGCTGGTAGTATAATTTGACTATATCCTAACTCCGAACATAACTCTATTGCTGGATTCAACAGTGACCAAAAACTTGCTGCTACCATAACACCAGCCCCAAAACCAAGCATACAATTTAAAATCTTCTTATCAACAGACTTAAAGAAAAATACTAAGCATGCACCTAATGCTGTTATCGCCCATGTAAATATTGTAGCAACTAACCCCTGTACTACAGGGCTTAATTCCATAAAACATTCCATACCTTTGTATTCCTTTCTTGATACGTAGTTCTATCATTATATAAGCAATATATGATAAATTCCTACAAATTGTTCTATAATATTTTCCGTAAAATACTATTCTTAATAATGTTTTTTATTGACATAAGAACTGGTATCTGTTAACATTATAAATATATTAATTATGTCGGCATGGCGGAACTGGCAGACGCACATGACTCAAAATCATGCGGGCAACCGTGTGGGTTCGATTCCCACTGCCGGCACCAATT